>JAMOVV010000075.1 GCA_027067385.1 Desulfarculaceae bacterium | reverse complement strand
GCGCTTGTAACCACCATCGGGCGGGTTGGGGTGGTAATCCATGAGACCGGCGATACGATTGGTGCTTTCAAAGAACAGGGAGAATTTCATCAGGCCGGTGGTATCGGTGCACCAGGCCATGTTGCGCCCCTTGACATAGGTATCGGTCAATACCTTCATCCACCCGTCGGCAATGTGGGTACAGGTGGAGTTGGTGATGGCCAGGATCAAACCACCACCCAAGGTGATGGTGCCGGTGACGACCGTGCCAGCTCCGTCGTCCATTCTCCAGTTCCAGGTGCCTTCAAGGTCCTCGGCGGTGTACGAGGCCTTCACCACCCCGCCGCTGCCACCGCCACTGTCACACGATATCAGCGAGAGCAACAAAACACACAGAAAAATAGGTAGCCAGCGCATTTTCATCTTTCTCTCCCAGGCTAGCAAAGTAGCAGTCCCTCCGACGGCGCGACAACAACACACATGGTATGCGCGCAACCTGTCGGCCTTCCGCACCCGGCTGGGTTCAACTACACCCGTCGAGCATACTTAATGGAAATAGTCGTTTGAAAAACGGCAACTATACTATCACAGGCAATAGACCAGGCAAATACTTATTTTGAGCCGTTTCCGGGGTCGGCAACCCAGAGGCTGGCCGGCGCAACCTCAATGCGCAAGGGGGTGGAAGCCACCGGCTCGCCCTCGGCCCAGAGCTCCACCGGCGAGTGACTTTCGATGGTCACCTTGGTGGAACGCAAAAACTCCACCTCGCGGGCCTCGCCGTGTTTGCCCCGCATGATCTTGGGCAGCAGCCCCACCACCCGCATGAACCCCACCGGACCGGCAACCAGGCAGATATCGAGCATGCCGTCGTCGGCCCGGGCCATGGGCACCACCGGTATGGCCCCGCCGTAGGTGGCGGTGTTGCCCACCGCAGCCATGAACATGGGGCCCTGGTACTCGCCATGGTCCCAGGTGAGGTTCACCCGGGGCGCCTGGTAGTGGGTGAGCACCCGCAGCAATCCGTAGATGTAGGCCGGCTTGCCCCGCAGCGGGGTCTTCATCTCGTCCACGTAGCGGCTCACTACGGCGTCAAAGCCCACCGCGCCCACGGTACAGAAATAGCGGCCGTTGACCTTCACCAGGTCCCAGCGCCGCGTCTTGCCGGCCAAGACCGCGTCGACCACCGCGTCCAGGTCATGATCCAGCCCCAGGGCCAGGCCAAAGTCATTGCAGCGGCCAGCCGGCGCGGGGATCATGCATACCTCCCGGTGGGCCAGGGACTGCACCGCCTCGTGCACCGTGCCGTCCCCGCCGCAGACCACCATGGCCTCAGCGCCGTCTTCCACCGCCCGCCGCACCAGTTCGGTGGCGTGCCCCCGCCGGCGGGTGCGCATTTCGTGGCAGGCCACGCCGCGCGCCTGGAACCGCCGGCGCAACTGCTCGGCCACCTCCACGCCCTTGCCCCATCCGCTCACGGGGTTAACCAGCAAGTGTATGTTTTTGTGCGGCGTGTCCATAAACATCCGTTGCGGCCGGGCGGTAACCTAAGGGCCAAAGGGAGCGGCCCCCGGCAAACGAGATCACAAGCTAACAAAAATAGGCCCAAAGCTCAAGGGCCGACAGGAACCTGCCGGGGAAGTGGCGATCCTACTTCTGGTCGTCAGCCTTGGTCACAAAGGCCTTGATGCCGGTCTTACGGCCCATGATTACCGCCTGCCGCACTGCCTGGTGGCGGGAGCGGTAATGGCCGCTGCGCACCTTGTACCAGAGCTTACCGTCGGGGTTCACCACCGCGGCCACCCGGCAGCGCACGCCCTGCTTGGCCAGCTTGGCCGCCAACGCATCGGCCATGGGCCGCTTGGCAAAGGCGCCCAACTGCACGGTGTAGAGCACCCCCGGCCGGCCGGCGGCGATTGCCGGTGGTTTGGCCGGGGCGCGTTTTGGCTTGGTCGCCGGGGTCGCAGGGCGCAGCGTCGTGGCCGGTGACTTGGGCTTGGAGGTGGTGGCGGGCGGGCGGGCGGTATGGGTATCGGCCAGCGGCTTGATCTTGGTCGGCTTGGCAATGGGGGCCAAGATGGTCTGGCGCGGGATAGGCGGCTCAACCCGCTGGGGGGGCTCGGTGGGGGTCTGCGAGACGCTGGCGTCCTGGCCGGTGACGGGTGCGTGGTCGGCCCCGGGGCCGCTGGCGCGCAGCAACCCCAACCCCATGCCCAGGGCCAAAACCACCAGTATGGCCAGCACCGCGAACACCGGTCGGATGGTCGGGCCCGAGGAACGCACCAGGGCCGGGCGGGAGGCTCCGCCCCCGCCTCCCGGAGACCGCGTGGCTACCTTGGCAAAGAAGCGCAGGTAGCACTCCTCGCAAAAGTAGGGCTTAAACCCGGTGAGGCCGTATATCTTTTCCCAGGGGTTTTTGGGGTCCGATCCCCGGATATCCACGGACCCGCAGTCAGGGCAGATCAGCACTGGTGCCATAAGCCATTCCCCAAACGCCATGGATCAACCGGTCTTACTATAACCTTGGCCGCGGGCTTTCCGAAGCGATTTTTTACCTCGACAGACGGTGGCGGCGGACGCGCCATGATTGACCCTTTTCGTGCCGTGGTGCTATTTTCGGTGGCATGACTACGCGGGAAAAACCAGCCCGGCCCCAGGGGACCGGCCGTCTCCGGCGCGGCCTGGGCGCGGCCGTCCTGGCCGTGATCCTGCTGGCGGCGGTGCCGGCCGGGGCCGGGGTGATCAAGCTATCGACCACGGTGGGGGTGGCCAGGGTGGCCGGCAAGCCGGTGTTACAGCTCACCCTGGTCAACCGCGGCGATGACTCGGCCCACGACCTGGAGATCACCGCAAGCCTGGGCCGGCACCAGGTGGTGCGCCCCGGCCCCGCCCGCCTGGCCCCCAACACCAGCGCCCGGCTGGAGGTCCCCCTGCCCGCCGGCCCGGCGACTCCCGGCGACTACCCGGTGCTGATCACCGTGGTGTTTCACAACGCCCACGGCCACCGGTTCAGCAACATCGCGGTGGGCATATTCTCCCGCGGGGCCCCGGCCGCCAACCCCCTGCGGGTGCGCGGCCAGGACGCGGCCATCACCACCATCGGCAAAATGCGCTTCCGTTTGGCTTCGTCCACGCCCCACGCCCTGGCGGTCACCACCCGGGTATTCACCCCCTTTGAGTTCGCCGCTGCCGACCCGCGCCAGGAGCTGCGGCTGGCCGGGCCGGGCCAGCGCCGCCTGGCGGTTGAGCTGCGCAACCGCAGCGCCTTTGACCACGCCAGCTACCCGGTGTTTCTCATCGCCGAGTTTGACCACCAAGGCCGGCACTACACCTCGCTAGCCAGCGCCCTGGTGTCGGTGCGGCCCCAGGGCGATCCCATGGCCCCCTGGCGCGCGCCGCTGGCGGCGGCGGCGGCGCTGTTGTTGCTCATCATCATCGGGGCGCAGCTAATGCCCGGCCGCGCAAGGCAGGGCATATGAAGCACGCCCCAACCACCCGGCACCAGAACCGCGTCCGCCTGGAGGCGACGGTGGACCTGGCGGTGCTGGCCGGCATCGTCTTGTTCCTGCTGGCCTACTTCCGGCCCGCGCTGCTGCTGGCGCCCACCACCACCACCGGCGGCGACACCGGCAGCCACTACTACACCGCCTACTACACCATGCACCACCTGTTGGCCCAGGGGCGCATCTTCGGCTGGGTGCCGGGCAACCTGGCCGGCTATCCCCTGTTCCAGCTCTACTTCCCCCTGCCCTTTGCGGCCATGGCCGGCCTGGCCCTGCTCACCGGGTTGCCGGTGGCCTTCAAGCTGGTCACCTTCAGCGGGGCCCTGCTCATACCCCTCGGCGTGTGGGGCGGCCTGCGCCTGGCCCACCTGCCCTTCCCCATCCCGGCCCTGGGCGCGGTCTTCACCCTGCCCTTTCTGTTCAACGAGACCCAGGCCATGTGGGGCGGCAACCTGCCCAGCCTGCTGGCCGGCGAGTTCTGCTACGGTATCGGGCTGGGCCTCTTGGCCCTGTGGCTGGGGTCCATGCAGCGCGCCATGGCGCGGCAGGACCGGGTAGCGATCAACGCGCTACTGCTGGCCGCGGTGGGCCTGTGCCACGGCTGCACCCTGCTCTTTGGGGTGGCCGCCGGCGGCCTGTGGCTGCTCAGCCGCGACCCGGCCGGCCGCGCCGGCTACCTGCTCAAGGTCTACGCCCTGGCCTTTTGCCTCATGGGCTTCTGGATCGTGCCCCTGCTATTGCTCTCGCCCTACAACACCATGCACAACCTGGTGTGGCATATCGACAACTGGCAAAAGGTAGTCCCGCCGGTGCTCATGCCCTTGATGGCCCTGTGCCTGCTACACCTGGCCATCACTGGGATACGACGCCGGGCGGGAGCCACCGGCCTGCCCGGCGCGCTGTATTTCGCCGGGCTGGTGGCCCTGGCCCTGCTGCTCTACCTGGCGGCCTTTCGGCTAAACGTCATCGACATCCGTTTCTTCCCCCTGGCCTGGCTGGCCCTCTGCGCCTGGGCCGCGGTGGCCGTGGGCGCCTGGACCGCCCGCCTGCGCGCCCGCGTCCTGGTGCCGCTTTTCTGCCTGGCCGTCACCGCCCTGGGGGTGAGCTGGCAGGTGAACTACCTGCCGCACTGGATCAACTGGAACTACAGCGGCTTTGAGTCGCGCGCCGCCTGGCCGGAGTTTAAGCGGCTCAACCAGTGGCTGGCCGGCGGGGTGGACGCCCCCCGGGTGCTGCACGAGCACTCTGACCTGCACGAGCGCCTGGGCACCACCCGGGCCTTTGAAAACCTACCGCTGTTCTCCGGCCGCAACACCATGGAGGGGCTCTACATCCAATCGTCGGTGGCCTCGCCGTTTATCTTCTACCTGCAATCGCTCACCACCCAGCAGCCCACCATGCCGCTGACCGACTACACCTACGGCCGCTTTGACCTGGACCGGGCCGCGGTGCGCATGGCCCTGTTCAACGTCGGCCATTTCGTGGCCGTGAGCCAGGCCACCAAGGCGGCGGCGCGGGACAACCCCGGCCTGAAGCAAGTGGCGGTGATCGGCCCCTACGCCGTATTTGCGGTAAAGGCCAACCCGGGCGACTACGTGGTGCCCCTGCGCTTTCGGCCGGTGCTGGTGGTCACCCGGCGGTGGAAGGAGCTGGCCTACCAGTGGTTCCGTAGCGGCGACCTGGAGGTGCCGTTGGTCTTTAAGCCCCGCGCCACCCCGGGCGACGCCGAGCGCTTTGCCGCGGTGTGGCACGATCGCCTGGGCGTGGCCCCGCGCCAAGCCCTGCCCCCGGCCGGCCGCCTGCGCCAAAGGGTGCGGGCCGAGCGCATCGAGGTGGAGACGCCCACCCGGACGCCGTTCTTGGTCAAGGTCTCCTTTCACCCCAACTGGCGGGTGAGCGGGGCCGAGCGGATATACCTGGCCTCGCCCTGCTTCATGCTGGTCTACCCCCGGGCCGAGCGGGTGGTGCTCACCTTCGGCCCTGCCTGGCCCAACCGTTTGGGCTGGGGCCTCACCGTCCTGGCCTGCCTGGTGCTGCTGGCCGGCCTGCCGGGAGTGCGCCGCCTGCCGGTGGTGCACGCTACCCGCCGCTTGGCCCTGGCCCCGCTGGAGTGGAGCGTGGGGCGCCTGCGCTCCTGGCTGGCCCGGCCGGTCGAGCTGGTGACCCGCTACGCCGGCCCGGTGAGCCTGGCGCTCGGCCTGGCCGTGGGGATGGCCCTGGTGGTCTACATCGCCGCCGGCGGGCGGGAGGACCCCGGCGTGGCCTTCCGCCGCGCCCTGCGCACCTACCAGGCCAAACAGTACCAGGCCGCCGGCCGGGCCTTTGGGCGGCTGTTGGCCCGCTGGCCGCACAGCTCCAGCGCGGACAACGCGGCCCTGCACCAAGGGCTCTGCTGGTACCTAACCCGGCAGTGGCAACCGGCCGTCGCCGCCTTTGAGCGCCTGGTCAAGACCTACCCCGACTCCCGCAAGGTGGCCGAGGCCCTGTACCACGTGGGGCTCTGCCGCATGAACCTGGGCCAACCGGCCCAGGCGCGCCGTGCCTTTATCGCCGTGGTGCGTAAACACGGCCACAGCCCCTGGGCCTCCCACGCCCGGGAGCGCCTCAAACAACTCCCATGAAAACCCGTCCGAAAACTGGCGGTCGCGGCGAGGCTGACTTACTATTTTATATAGGCGTTCCAACTCGGCCGCCGTGACCATCCACAAAGGGGGAACCTCCATGTCCATACCTGGTAACCTGCTCACCACCGCCATGGCGGTCATGCCGCATACTGATGTCAACGCCGCCCTGGACATAGCCCTCAGCCTGGACATCCCCTTCTGGCCCCAGTTGCCCCACGTGAGCTACTACGAGGACATGTACGTCCAGGCCTCGGAGAACTTCCCCGGCATAGTGCTGGATTTGGACAACCAGGCCCTGGGGTTCTCCCTGGACAAGTTCATGCTGGAGCTGGAGGAGGCCCTGGCCAATTACGAGAACCCGGACTACTTCGACATCTCTGACCGCTACTCGGTGGTCTACCGCAAGTTCATGGAGATGGACCTCTCGGACCGGCCGGCCATCCATGGGCAACTGGAGGGGCCCATCAGCTTTGGGCTCAACGTCAAGGACCAGGACGACCGCCCCATCCTCTTTGACGATACGGTGCGCCCCTTCATGCTGGAGTTCATGGCCAAGCGGGTCAACGTGCAACTGGCCCGGCTCAAGGCCATCAACCCCAACGCCTTCATGTTCGTGGACGAGCCGGGGCTGCAGTTCCTTTTCAGCGCGCTCAGCGGCTACAGCGACACCGTGGCCAAGGCGGACATGGACCAGTTCTTCGCGGACATCGACCGGCCGCGCGGGGTGCACCTGTGCGGTAATCCTGATTGGGACTTCCTGCTGGGCCTGGACCTGGACGTGCTGAGCCTGGACATATACACCAACGGCGAGGTGTTTCAGAACTACGCCCGCTCCATCCGCCGCTTCCTGGACCGGGGCGGGGTGCTGGTGTGGGGCCTGGTGCCCACCAACTTCGAGCCCTTTAACGAAGAAGACCAGGCCTCGCTGGAGACCCGCCTCATCGAGATCTGGGACACCCTGGACCGCCAGGGCGTTGACCGCGACTGGCTGCTCTCACGCAGCCTCCTGTCGCCGGCCACCTGCTGCCTCGTCAACCCTGATGGTGAAAAGACGGTGGACCGGGCCTTTGGCATGGTCCGCAGCCTATCGGACAGGCTGCGCCAACGCTTCGACCTGGCCTGAGCCCGGCGCACACGCCGGCCGCTTCTTATGCCCTGGCCGGGGCCGAGTCGGTGAAATAGCGACGCTTGAACCACAGGGCCAGGTGGACCAGGCTGATGAGCACCGGCACCTCCACCAAGGGACCGATCACCGCGGCAAAGGCCTGTCCCGAGTCCAGGCCGAAAACGCCCACGGCCACGGCGATGGCCAGCTCGAAGTTATTGGAAGCGGCGGTGAAGCTGAGGGTGGCGGCCTGGGCGTAGTTGGCCCGGGCCTTCCGGGACAGGTAGAACGAGACCACGAACATCACCACGAAATATATGCACAGGGGAATGGCGATGCGCACCACGTCCAGGGGCAGCTCCACGATGTACTCGCCCTTGAGGGAAAACATCACCAGGATGGTAAAGAGCAGCGCCACCAGGGTGAGGGGGCTGATCATGGGAATGAAGCGCTGTTCGTACCAGCGGCGGCCTTTGAGCTTGAGGCCGATCACCCGGCTCAGCACCCCGGCTATGAACGGAATGCCCAGGTAGATGAAGACGCTCTCGGCGATCTGGCCGATGGAGATATCCACCCGGGCCCCCTCCAGGCCCAGCCAGACCGGCAACCGGGTGATGAAGAAGTAAGCGTACACCGAGAAGAAGAGCACCTGGAAGATGGAGTTGAAGGCCACCAGGCCGGCGCAGTACTCGGTATCGCCCTGGGCCAGGTCGTTCCAGACGATGACCATGGCGATGCAGCGCGCCAGGCCGATGAGGATCAGCCCCACCATGTACTGGTTGTAGCCGGAGAGAAACAGCACGGCCAGCAGAAACATCAGCACCGGCCCGATCAGCCAGTTTTGCACCAACGAAAGCAGCAGCACCCGGCCGTTTCTAAACACCCGGCCCAGTTGCTCGTACTTCACCTTGGCCAGCGGCGGGTACATCATCAGGATCAGGCCGATGGCGATGGGGATGTTGGTGGTGCCCACCTGGAAGTGGTTGATCACCTCCTTTACCCCGGGCAAGAGCCAACCCAAGCCCACCCCGGCCAGCATGGCCATAAATATCCAGAGGGTGAGAAAACGGTCCAGGAACGATAGTCGCTTTGCCTGCGGCCCGGTCATCTCGCGGTCCTTACTCCTGCCTGGTTGGCGCCGATCACCCCTTGAGCCAGGCCAGCACCTGGTCTTTGGTCGGCACCTTGCCGGCGCATTTCACCTGGCCGTCGATCACCACCGCCGGAGTGCCCATCACCCCGTAGGCCGCGATATCCAGCATGCCGGTCACCTTGGCCACCTCGGCCTCCAGGCCGGACTCGGCCACCGCCCGGCGGACCACCTCTTCGGTTTTCTGGCACCGGGCGCACCCGGGCCCCAAGACCTTGATCTCCATCTTGCCCTCCTGGCCGGCTAGTCCTTGGCCGCCAGTATCAATTGCCGTATCTTGTACGGACGCAGTACCTGGCCGGCGGCCACCACCTTGTCCCCGATGACCAGCCCCGGCGGGGTCACCACCCCCATGGAGGCGATCTGCTTGGTGTCGGTCACCTGCTCCACGTCGGCCGGCAGCCCCATCTCGGCCAGTACCCGCAAGACGTTTTCATATAGCTGGTGACAGCGGGGGCAGCCGGCACCCAGAATTTTCAGCTCCAAGCCCAAGGCGGGTTCCGGGGCCACCTCCTGCCCCCACCAGCGGCGGCACTCGCGGGCCAGGGCCTGGATATACTTGGGGCGCGCCGCGGCCGGGAAATAGTTATGGTCCTGGAGCAGGCCCATCAGGGCCTCACCGATCTCCTGGTCACCGGCTTGAGCCAGGTGGTCCGGCATCTGCTCCAGGGCCTGGTCCAGTCCGTTGATACCCACCTTGTGGCCGCCCACCCGTATCTGGCGAATGTCACCCATGGTCTCCTCCTCAGCTGACTACCATGCCGTAGAGCAGGCCGGCCACGGTGGACAACATCACGATGATGGCCGAGAACACCAGGGTCTTGCGCCATCCCATCACACTGCCGATGACCAGCATGTTGGGCAGCGACAGGGCCGGGCCGGCCAACAGCAGGGCCAAGGCCGGGCCCTGGCCCATGCCGGCGCCCAGGAGCCCCTGCAGGATGGGCACCTCGGTGAGGGTGGCGAAGTACATCAGGGCGCCGGCCACCGAGGCGAACAGGTTGGCCCCCAGGGAGTTGCCTCCCAGCAGGGACTCCACCCATTGGTTGGGGATGAGCCCTTCGTGTCCCGGCCGGCCCAAGAGGAACCCGGCGGCCAGCACTCCGGCAGCCAGCAGGGGGAGTATCTGCACCATGTAGCCCCAGGTGGACTGCACCCAGGCCACGCGCTCATCGCTCCGGAACCACCGCCACATCATGAAGCCCAGCCAGGCCAGGGCCGCGCCCACGATGTACCACTTGGCCGCGAACAGCCAGGCCCACACCCCGGTGTCACCGGCGGCCGGCTTGGCCAGGGCGGCGAAAACCAGGATCACCACCAGGGTGAACATGAATAACCCGTCTTGGGCCAGGGTGCGGCCGGCGTTGTCGTGCTCGGGCAGGTATATCTCGCCGGTGGCGCGCTGAGCGTCGTCCTTGCGGAAGATGGCCGCCATGAGCAGGCCGGTGATCACCGCGAAAACCACCGCGCCCACCGCCCGGGCCAGGCCCAACTGCCAGCCCAGGATGCGCGCGGTGAGGATAACGGCCAGTACGTTGATGGCCGGGCCGGAATAGAGAAAGGTGGTGGCCGGGCCGATGCCGGCGCCGCGGGCGTAGATGCCGGCAAACAAGGGTAGCACGGTGCAGGAGCATACCGCCAGCACCGAGCCGGAGACCGAGGCCACCGAGTAGGACAAAAACTTGCGGGCCTGGGCGCCAAAGTACTTGAGTACCGCGGCCTGGGATACGAAAACCCCGATGGCCCCGGCGATGAAAAAGGCCGGTACCAGGCACAGGAGCACGT
>JAMOVV010000074.1 GCA_027067385.1 Desulfarculaceae bacterium | reverse complement strand
AGGGCCAGGTCGTCGCGGGCGGGCTCCTTGATGCCGGCGCTGGCGGCGGCCGCGCGGAACCCGGGCACCACGGTCTCTACGATGCACGGTTCTTTAAGAGGCCTGTTGTCCAATTCCGGCAGATGTTCCATCTCGTCACTCCCAGCTATTTACCAATGCAGAATATTAAGGCAAAGCCCGGGCCTCGGCCACCGGAATTTTGCGTACCTGCCCAGGCGGGCCAGGGATGGCCCGCCGCCGGTGCGAGGCTCCCCCAGCCGAGCGCCAGCGAGAGATTGACGGAATTTACTTCCGGCAATCTCAAGAGGGGAAAGCCAAGGACGGCTTTCCCCGACCTAACCTTAGGCCCCGCAGCACTTCTTGTATTTTTTGCCTGAACCACAGGGGCAAGGCGCGTTACGGCCGATTTTCTTGGACTTGCGTTTTTGGGGCTTGGGCGCCGAGCTTTCTTCGCCGCCGGAGTAGCTCATGGGTATGTCTTCGCTGGGGGCCAGATCCAGGAGGTCCTCCTCGCGGGCCAGTTCCACGTGCATGAGCTTGAAGACCACCTCTTGCTTGATGCGCTCGATCATGTCCATGAACATGTCGTATCCCTCGCGCTGGTATTCGCGCAGGGGGTCTTTTTGGGCATAGCCGCGCAGGCCGATGCCCTCCTTGAGGTGGTCCATGTTGAGCAGGTGGTCTTTCCACAGGCTGTCGACCACGTCCAGGACGATCCAGCGCTCCAGGTCGTTCATCACCTCCTGGCCGTAGCGCTCGGTCTTGTCCTGGTAGTGGGCCAGGGCCTGGCGCAGAGTCTCTTCCCGGAGCTGGTCGACCTCCCACTCCTCGGGCGGACCGAGCTGGGGCATGAAGCCCAGGGCCCCGGAGAGGGTCTCCAGCAAGGCGCGGTGGTCCCACTCGGCCGGGGGTAGCTCGCCCTCGGCGTGGGCGGCGATGATGCCGTCGATCACCTCCTCGATCATCTCCAGCACCGACTCGTGGGTGCCGTCGCCGAGCAGCAGTTGGCGGCGCTGGGCGTAGATCACCTCGCGCTGCTTGTTGAGCACATCGTCGTATTCCAGGAGGTTTTTACGAATCTCGAAGTTGCGGCTTTCGACCTTGCGCTGGGCGCTTTCGATGGCCTTGGTGATGAGGCCGTGCTCGATGGGCTCACCTTCCTCCAACCCCAGCTTGCCCATGATGCCGCCGATGCGGTCGGAGCCGAAGAGCCTTAGCAGGTCGTCTTCCAGGGAGAGGTAGAAGCGGCTGGAGCCCGGATCGCCCTGGCGGCCGGCGCGGCCGCGCAACTGGTTGTCGATACGGCGGGACTCGTGGCGCTCGGTGCCCAGGATATGCAGGCCGCCGAGGTCGGCCACCCCTTGGCCCAGCACGATGTCGGTACCGCGGCCGGCCATGTTGGTGCTGATGGTCACCTGGCCCTTTTGGCCGGCCTGGGCCACGATCTCGGCTTCCTTGGCGTGGTGCTTGGCGTTTAGCACGTGGTGGGGCACGCCGCGGCGCTTGAGCATCTTGGAGAGCATCTCGGAGTTCTCGATGCTGATGGTGCCCACCAGCACCGGCTGTCCGCGGTCGTGGCAGTCCTTGATCTCCTCGACCACAGCCTGGTATTTTTCGCGCACCGTGCGGTAGACCTGGTCGGGGTTGTCCTGGCGGATCATGGGGCGGTGGGTGGGGACCACCACCACGTCGAGCTTGTATATCTTGTGGAACTCCTCGGCCTCGGTATCGGCGGTACCGGTCATGCCGGCGAGCTTGTCGTACATGCGGAAGTAGTTTTGGAAGGTGATGGTGGCCAGGGTCTGGTTTTCGGAGGCCACCTTAATTTTTTCCTTGGCCTCCAGGGCCTGGTGCAGGCCCTCGGAGTAGCGCCGGCCGGGCATGAGGCGGCCGGTGAACTCGTCGACGATGATCACCTCGCCGTGTTTGACGATGTAGTCCACGTCGCGCTTGAACAGGGCGTGGGCCTTGAGGGCCTGCTGGATGTGGTGCAGCAGCTCCATGTGGCGCGGGTCGTAGAGGTTTTCCACGTGTAGGAACTGCTCGCAGCGCGACACGCCTTCGTCGGTGAGCGAGGCGGTGCGGCTTTTTTCGTCCACGGTGTAGTCGCGCTCGGCCTTGAGCCGGGGGATGATGCGGTCGATCTGGGTGTAGAGGGCGGTGGACTTTTCACCCGGCCCGCTGATGATCAAGGGGGTGCGGGCCTCGTCGATGAGGATGGAGTCGACCTCGTCGACGATGGCGAAGTTGTACTCGCGCTGCACCAGCTCACTGGCGTCGAACTTCATGTTGTCGCGCAGGTAGTCGAAGCCGAACTCGTTGTTGGTGCCGTAGGTGACGTCGCAGCGGTAGGCCTGGTAGCGCTGTTGGTCGGTGAGGCCGTGCACGATGCAGCCCACGCTGAGGCCCAGGAAGCGGTATATCTTGCCCATCCACTCGGCGTCGCGGCTGGCCAGGTAGTCGTTGACGGTCACCACGTGCACCCCCAGGCCGGAGAGGGCGTTGAGGTACACCGGCAGGGTGGCGGCCAGGGTTTTACCTTCGCCGGTTTTCATCTCGGCGATACGGCCCTGGTGCAGCACCATGCCGCCGATGAGCTGTACGTCGAAGTGGCGCTGGCCTATGGCGCGGCGGGCGGCCTCACGAACCGTGGCAAAGGCCTCGGGCAGAAGATCGTCGAGGGTCTCGCCGGCGGCCAGGCGCTCCTTGAGGGCCGGGGTGAGCGCGGCCAGCTCGGCGTCGCTACGGGCGATCATCTCGGGCTCCATGGCGTTGATGGTGTCGACCACCTGCCAGAGCCGTTTGAGCTCCCGGTCGTTCTTGGAGCCCACTACTTTTTTAAAGAGCTTGCCAATCATAGTCAGCTAACCTGGGTTGAGAATGTATTCCGGTCCCGGCCGCGCCCAGCCGGCGCCGCCTGGTCCCGGGGATGCGATCGACACCCGCCGGCGGGGAGGCCGCCTATTATTTCGTGTTAGTGTCCACCCCGCGGCTGAAAAATGCAACCCCCGCCCCGGTATCCGGGACGGGGGTTTGGTTGTTTTGCTATACGGCTTGGCCTGTGCTCCCGCGCCGTCCGGCTTGGCCGCCAGCCTCGTGCCTGCTCGCCGCCTGCCCTTTGCCTGCTCGCCCCTTTGCCCGCTGGCCGCCTGCTCTTTGCTTTCTCGCCGCCTGCCTCTTGACCGCTCGCCGCCTGCCTGCCCTTTGCCTACCCGCCGTCTGCGCGCCGCTTGCTCGCCGCCTTCCCTTTGCTTTCTCGCCGCCTACCCTTTGCCTACCCTTTGCCTTCTCGCTGCCTACTCGCCGCCCTATTTGGCCCGGTTTACTCCAGGATGTAGTTGCGGGGGTTGGTGGTGGCGCCGGAGAGCATCACCTCGTAGTGCAGGTGGGGCCCGGTGGAGCGCCCGGTGTTGCCCACCAAGCCGATGACCTGGCCCCGCTTGACCTTTTGGCCGACTTTTACTTTGAACTTGTGCAGGTGGGCGTAGCGGGTGACCAGGCCGTGGCCGTGGTTGATCACCAGCATGCGGCCCATGCCGCCTTCGACCCCGGCGAAGGTGACCACACCGTCGGCCGGGGCCTTGATAGGGGTACCGCGGCGGGTGGAGATGTCGATACCGGAGTGGAACTGTCGTTTACCGGTGAAGGGCGATACGCGGTAGCCGTACCCGCTGGTGACCCAGCCGCGCACCGGCCAGATGGACGGGGTGGCCGCCAGGATGGAGCGGCGCTCGTGCAGGAACTTGGCCAGTTGGCGCTGGACCTGTTGCTCGGCTTCGCCCTCGGCGGCCAGTTGGCTCAGGTCACGGCGCATGGCCTGCAGTTGGCGTTCGCGCACGGTGGAGGTGAGCCGGATGCCGGGGCCGCCGGCCGAGGCCTCAGGGCCGCCCACGCCAAAGGCGTCGTCGCGGGACTTGGGCATCTCCAGGTTGGCCATGGCGCGCAGTTTGCGGTTGAAGGCGCTGAGGCTGGCCATCTGCTGTTTGAAGCCGGCCAGTTGCTCGGCCAACTGCTGAATCTGGGCCTCCTGGCGCTGGTTTTGCAGCTTGAGCGCCCGCACCACGGGGCGTTCGTCGGCCATCTGGCGATAGCAATGGCACCAGTAGCCCGCCAGGCCAAAGGCCGCGGTGATGATTATTAGCATCACCGGGATGACCACCGGTGGCACTCGGTAACGTTTAACGTCCCGCGTCCCCTGGGGTATCAACAATACCGTATATTTTTTAAACACTTAAATCTTGCTGCCCTGATATGATTTTTGGCCGGCCAGGGAGCTGTTTCCCACCGCGGCCATGCCTCCCGGTACCACCACAACCAATTGGTGTCATTTACCACAAAAAGAACAAGCGAGTCAACTAACGGGTTGCGGGGCTATTGTCCAGGCCGGTCCAAGGGTCCGGCGAAAAGGCCTAACCGCCGCTTACCGACAGGGCGGAGACCAAAAGCGAGGGGCAGCCCAGGGAGCCGAAAAAACGCAGGTCGCCGCCGATCGCCTCGACGGATTTAAACAGGTCCAGGAGGTTGCCGGCCAGGGCGATGGACTTCACCGGCCGGGTGACGCGCCCGGCTTCGACCAGGTGGCCGCTGGCTCCCAGGCTGAACTCGCCGCTCACAGGATCGGCGGTGTGCATGCCCATCACCTCGGTGACGACCAGGCCCCGGTCCAGCCCGGCGGCCAACTCGTCCAGCCCGCCCTGGCCGGGTTGCAGGTAGAGGTTGGTCATGCCCACGCCGGGCGGGAGCTTGAGGGAGGAGCGCAGCGAGTTGCCGGTGCTGCGGCTCCCGGCCCGGGAGGCCCAGGCCAGGTCGAAGAGGAAGCCGCGGACCACGCCCTGGTCCACCAGGGTCTTGGCGGCGGTGGGGGTGCCCTCACCGTCAAAGGCGGCGGTGGCCAGGCCGCGGGGGTAGAGGCCGTCGTCGATGATGGTGACCAGGTCGCTGGCGCCGGTCTTGCCCTGGTAAGGCTCCAGCAGCGAGCGCCCTTTTACCAGGTTGTCGCCCATGAGCGACTGGGCCAAGAGCTCCAGGAACTCGGCGGCCACCCGGTTTTCCAGGATCACGCTGTAGCGGCCGTCGGGCACCGGGGCCCCGCCCAGGCAGGCCACCGCCCGGCGGGCCGCCTGGCGCCCTACCCAGGCGACGTCCAACTCGGCCAGGAAGCGCCGGCTGTCGCTCTCGCCTTCCATCTCCTGGTGGTCGCCCTCGGCCGCGATGGCCACCGCGCTGGCCGATACCCGGGTGGCCCGGCGCGACAGGTCCAGGCCCCGGCTGTTTAGCAGGTAGAACCAACTCTCGGCCTCGGATACCTGGGCCGGGTGCACGTGGGTCACCCGGGGGTCGTAGTCCTTGGCCGCCTGCAGCAGCCCGTTGGCCCGCGCCAGCTTGTCGGCGGTGGACTCGGCGGCCAGGGCGGGGTCGAAGACGTCCACCTCGGCGTAGGAGCCGCCGGGCTCGGCCAGGGCGAAATGCTCGTCTTGATCGGCGGCGGCGGCCGCGGCCACGGCCTGGTCCACCGCCCGGGCCAGGGAGTCGTCCTGGGGGCCCATGACATAGGCGAAGCCGGGCCGGCCGTCTTGGTACACCCGCACCGAGAGCCCCTGGCCGTGGGCCGCCTGGAACTTATCCACCTCGCCATCGCGCACCGCGATGGTGAGGGTGCGCGACTCACTGGCCGCCAATTCCCACCCATCGACCCCCGCCTTTTGCAGCAGGTCCCGGGCCTGGTCCATCTGGGCTAGCAACTCCATGGGATTACAACTCCAGCAACATGGCTATTTCGTCGCAGTCGGGAAACTTTACGCACTTGGTGCAGTCGGCCCATATCTTGTTGGGCAGCCGCTGCTTGTCCACCTCCGCGAAGCCGAAGCGGACGAAGAACTCCGGGCGCATGGTTAGGGCGAAGACCTGGCCGAAGCCCAGGGTGAGCGATTCGGACAGGCAGGCCTCCACCAGCTTGCCGCCCCAGCCTTTGCCCTGCTGGTCGGGCAGCACGGCCAGGCTGCGCACCTCGGCCAGGTTTTCCCAGCACAGGTGCAGGGCCGCGAAGCCCACCGTGCGGCCGGCGTCGTCCTCGGCCACCATGAAGTCGCGCAGGAACTCGTAGAGCTCGGTGCGGGGACGGGCCAGCAACTCGCCCTTGCGGCCGTAGTCGGCCAAGAGGTCGTGGATGAACTGCACGTCTTGCTGGGTGGCCCGGCGTATCATCCTGGCATCCTTTCCCGGCCCCGGCGGCGGCCTATTTCTCCCGGGTGACCATGGTGTCTAGGTTTTCGCCCAGCCGGATGCGGCTGGCGGTGGCCCGGGCCTTTTCAAAGTCGCGAAAGGAGCCCACCCGCACCCGGTAGCGCAGGCCCACGCCCTTCACCTCGCTGGGGGCCAGGTAGGCCCCAAAGCCGGCTGTCTTGAGCCGGGTCACCAGCTTTTGGGCCTGCTTGCGGTCCCGGAAGGAGGCCACCTGCACGGTGTAGCGCCGGCCGGTGTCTTCGGCGGGCTTGGCGGCGGCCGGCGGCCTGCTGCGCGGCCGGGCCGCGCCGCGCCGCTCGATGTCATTATAAAATGATAACTTCAGCTCGCCGAGCCCCCGGGCCACCGGGGTTTCCTCGGCCGCGAACCAGCCGCCCACCAGGGGCAGTCCCCGGGCCCAGAGCATCACCGCGGCCAACTGCTCCTGGTTGGCCAGGGTGCCCTGGCCCACCAGCACCCCCAGCACAAAGCCCCAGATGGTGAGCAGGGCGGCGATAAGCGGCCAGCCCCAGGCGCGCCGCGCGCCGTCGGCGGGCGGGGGGGGCGAGGCCTTGCCCGCGCGCCGGGCCATGGTCTACATCACCTCCGGGGCCGATACCCCCAAGAGTCCCAGGCCCACGGCCAAGACCCGGCCCACCGCCTGGGCCAGGAGGTAGCGGGCCCCGGCCAGGTCCGGGTCGTCCACCAGGATGTGGTGGGTGTGGTAGTAGGAGTGGAAGGCCCCGGCCAGGTCGGTGAGGTAGTAAGTGAGGCGGTGGGGCTCCAGGTTGGCGGCGGCCGCGGCCACCACTTCGCCGAACTGGTCCAGGCGCCGGGCCAGGGCCGTCTCGTCGTCGGAGGCCAGCACCGACAGGTCGGCCGCGGCCGGCTCCGGCGGGGTGAACCCGGCCTGGGCCGCCTTGCGCATCACGCTGCAAACCCGGGTGTGGGCGTACTGCACGTAGAAGACCGGGTTGTCCATGGACTGGGCCTTGGCCACCTCCAGGTCGAAGTCCAGGGGGGCCTCGGCCCGGCGGGTGAGGAAGATGAAGCGGGCGCTGTCGGCCCCGACCTCGTCGACCACCTGGCGCAGGGTGACGAACTCGCCGGCCCGGGTGCTCATGGCCACCGGCTCGCCGCCGCGCAGCAGGTTGACCATCTGCACCAGGACCACCTCCAGGTCTTCGGGGGCGTGGCCGGCGGCGGCCACCGCGCCCTTGAGGCGGGGGACATAGCCGTGGTGGTCGGCCCCCCACACGTCGATGAGCCGCTCAAAGCCCCGGTCGAACTTGTCCAGGTGGTAGGCGATGTCGCTGGCGAAATAGGTTATCTCGCCGCTGCTGCGCACCACCACCCGGTCTTTTTCGTCGCCGTGGTCCGAGGCCTTGAACCAGGTGGCCCCGTCCTGGTCGTAGATGAGCCCCTTTTGGCGCAGGGAGTCCAGGGCCTGGGCCACCGCGCCGCCGGTCACCAGGGATTTCTCGCTGAAGTAATTATCAAAGCCGACCCCGAAGAGCTCCAGGTCCTCCCGGATGCCCTCGAGAATCTTGGCGGCGGCGAACTCCGCGGCCAGGGCCACCGCCTGGTCCTGGTCCATCTCCAGCAGTCGGCGGCCCCTATCGTCGGCCGTGAGTTGCTCGGCCAGGTCCTTGATATAGGCCCCCTGGTAATGCTTTTCCGGGAAGGGCTCGCCGGAGCCGGCGGCCTGGCGGGCCCGGATGAGCACCGAACGGCCCAGGGTGGCCATCTGGTTGCCGGCGTCGTTGAGATAGTACTCGCGGGTGACCTGGTGGCCGGTGAAGGCCAAGAGCCGGCCCAGCACATCGCCGAGCACCGCCCCCCGGCCGTGACCCACGTGCAGGGGGCCGGTGGGGTTGGCCGAAACGAACTCCAACAGCACCTTTTGCCCGCCGCCGATATCGCTGCGGCCGTAGTCGTCGCCGGCGACCAGCACCCGGCGGATCACCGCCAGCCAGGCCGATGGTTTTAAGAAAAAGTTGATAAACCCGGGACCGGCCACCTCGGCCTTTTGCACCAGGCCATCGTCATCGGCCAGGTGGGCCAGCAGGACCTCGGCGATGGCCCGGGGGTTCATGCGGCAGGGCCCCGCCAAAAGCATGGCCAGGTTCACCGCCAGGTCGCCGTGCTGGGCCTGGCGGGGCAGCTCCACGGCAAAGGGGGGTGGCTCGAGCGCCGGCAGGTCGCCGGCGGCCACCGCCCGCTCAAGGCTCCGGAGCATTACCGCGCGCAGTCGTTGTTTCATGAGTCGTTGGGGTCCTTTTGGGGCAGAGAGACGTCTTGGCTGAAGTCGGCGCAGCGGGTGGTGCCGCCCTGTTCAAAGGAATATTTCTTTTTGCACTCGGCGCGCCAGGCGCAGTTGCCGCACAAATTCTTGGCCTCACCGGGCGTGAGATTGGGAAGGTCGCCGCTCATGATCCCGCTCCGCTAGGGGTCAGTGATGATCCGCGTCTGGCCAATAAATACCCCGCCCCCGGCGGGGGGTCAAGGCTGGCCCCTACCGGCAGGGGCCGGTTATAGGTAGTGCCGCGGGTTGGCCCGGCCCAGGGAGCAGGCCAGGTCGTAGCCGATGGTGCCGCCCCAGCCGGCCAGTTGGTCCAGGTCGATGGCCTGGCTCCCCTGGCTTCCCAGGAGCACCACCGGCTCGCCGGCGCGCGGCGGGGGGTCGAGGTGGCCCAGGTCGATCATGGTGAGGTTCATGCACACCCGCCCCCGGATGGGCGCCGGCCGGCCGGCCACCAGCATGACCCCCCGGTTGGAGGCGGCCCGCGGGTAGCCGTCGCTGTAGCCCACCGGCACCGCGCCCAAGAGGGTGTCGCGGGGGGCGATCCAGGTGCGGCCGTAGGAGACGCCGCCGCCGGCTGCCAGGGGGCGCACCTGGATGAGCCGGCTGGTGAGGCGCATGGCGGTGATGAGCCCGGCCTCGGCCGGGGCGTTATCGTGCGGCCGGCCGCCGTAGAGCCCGATACCCAGCCGGTGCAGCCCGGCGGCCGGCTCCCCGGGCCAGGGCGGCACCAGCAGCCCGCCGGTGCCGCAGAGGCTGGAGTCCGCCAGGCGGTGCCCCTGGTCGCGCAGCTCGGCCAGCAGCCCGGCCAGGCGCGCCCCCTGGCGGCCGGCGTGCCGGCTGGCCGGGTCGCCGCCCTCGGCCAGGTGGCTCACCAGGCCGGTGATCTCCAGGGAGGGGAGAGCCGCCGCCTGTCTCAGCAGCCCGGGCACCTCGGCCGGGGCCAGGCCCAGGCGGCCCATGCCGGTGTCGACCTTGAGCTGGCAGCGGGCCGTTTTGCCCTGGCCGGCGGCGGCGGCGGCCAGGGCCTGGAGGCAGGCGGGCCGGGCCACCACCGGGGTGAGATCCAGCGAGACCACCTCGGCCGCCTCGTGGGGCTGGCAGCCGAGCATGACCAGCACCGGCGCCGCGATGCCGGCGGCGCGCAGGACCCGGCCCTCGGGCCAAGTGGCCACCGCCAGGGCCTCGACTCCCTCGGCCAAGAGCCGCCGGGCCACCGGCACCAGGCCGTGGCCGTAGGCGTCGGCCTTCACCACCGCCGCCACCCGGCCGCCGGCCGGCAGGCGCCGGCGCAAGGCCGCCAGGTTGGCCGCGATGGCCGACAGGTCCACTTCCAGGCGCAGATAGGGGTTGTTCACCGGCTCGGGCATGGGGGCGCTCCGTGGTTTTAAGGGATTATAACACTGACCCGGACGCGGCGGGCAGGCGGGACTTTACATGACACGACCAGCGGGTAGAATGACAGCAACCCGCTCACATCTGCGCGCCTGTAGCTCAGTTGGAAAGAGCAGCGGCCTTCTAAGCCGCGGGTCGGGGGTTCGAATCCCTCCAGGCGTGCCACCATCGCCGAAGACGCCACGCGGTCGCCACCCGGCGCGGCGGCCCGGCGCATCCCCGGCGCCTGGCTATCCCCGTGCTTGGCCGGCCCTCGCCTCCTTGGCCCTTTAGCTGCCCCCTCGCCCCTTTGGCCCCCTCGCCCCCTTGGCCATCTCGCCCCTCGGCCCCCTCG
>JAMOVV010000073.1 GCA_027067385.1 Desulfarculaceae bacterium | reverse complement strand
GGGCTGCTGCCAGGGGTTGTCGTAGGACTTGACGCTCTTGACCAGGGCCTTCTGCTGTTCCAGGGGTCCGTAGCCGGCCATCACCAGCACCCCGCGGATCTCTTCCCACAGGTTGACGGTGTCGATATTGGCCGGGCAGACGATCTGGCACTGGCCGCAGGTGGAGCACTCGTAGAGGTTGGCGGCAAAGGTCCGCACTGCCTCCTCGGTGACATCGTGGTGCCGTAGGGTCTTGGCGATGACCCGGCGCAGCCAGGAGCGACCCTCGGGCCGGCCGGCCAGCTTGGCCAGCAGGCCGTGCTGGGCCTTGGCAATGGCCAGGAAGTCGGCCGCCTTTTTGCGCGGCAGGATGTCCTCGCGCCCGTCCTGGTCGTAGACCGGGCACCAATTGAGGCACTCGCCGCAACGGGTGCAGGCCTCCAGTTGCAGCAACCGGCCGGCCTCCAGGTGCTCGATGGGGATGGTGTCGGCCAGCCGGGGACCCTGCGGCTCGTCGGGGGGTTCCTCCGGCGCGGGCTTTGTTTCGGCCGGGGACTCGGCCGCAGGCGCCGCCGGGGCGGCATCCTCTGCCGCGGGCTGGGCCTCGGCGGCCGGGGCTTGGCTGTCTTGCTCCGCGGCCTGCTCGCCGCGGGGCTCTTGGTCCTTATCGCTCATCAGGACGTCCTTTTGTCAGCGGCGGGGTAATACCGCGCCGGGGGCCTTGGTCTCGCTGGGTCATCACTGCAGGTCCCGGTTGATCAACAACGACAGCGGCGTGGTGAACATGTGGCGCATCTTGCCAAAGGGCAGGTAGGCCACGAACAGGGCGGCCAACAGGGCGTGGGCGTACCACAGGTAGCCGTAGATCCCCTGCCAGTCCAGGCTGAACCGGGCCCACAGCCGCGACAAGGGGTAGCCCACAAAGGAGTACACCGCGGTCTGCGGGTCCACCTGGGTCATGAGGATGCGCGCCCCTTCGGCCACAAAGCCGGCCACCACCATCAGCCCGATGATCACCAGGGCCAGGGTGTCTTGCCCCTCGCTCTTGACATGCTTGGGACCGACCAGGCGCTGCACCATGGCCAGCACGATACCCAGCAGGATGCAGAGCCCGGTGAGGTCGTTGAACATGGCGGTAAAGGGATGGTTCTTGTCGATCAGGGCCGCGGCCAGCGATCCCTGGGGCCAGACGTGGTAGACCAGCCAGGTGAACAGCGACATCCCCAGGCGCAGCATGATCGACAGGAAGACCAGCGAGTGGAAGAACCAGCGGCGTACGCTCTCCTTGAGCAGACGGCGCTGCAGCAGCACGTCGAAAAAGATCACCTTGAGCACGCCGACCACCCGGCGCGAGAAGATGGTGCGCCACACGGTCTCGGAGCCGTCGGCGATTTTTTGGTGCAGCGAGCCTTCGCCGCCGGCCACCGAGCCCTGGAACCAGAAACGGGCCATCAGGACCAGGCCGATGATCATGATGATAAGGGCCAGGCCGAACCAGGGGCTGCCGATGCTGAAAGAGGCGTTGTGGCACAGGAAGCAGATGACCCCTTTGGCTGGCAGGACCATGGCCGCCGCGCCCACCTGGTTGCCCGGGTGGTGGCAGCGCTGGCACAGGACGTCTTGGCCCAGCCCAGGCGCGGTGTGGTCGGCCAGGCCGATGGGCCGCTGGTGGTCGTCGAAGCGCGAGAGCACCACTTGGCCGCGCTTGGCCTCAAAGGCCAGGGCCTTGCCGCGGTGGTGGCAGGCCGCGCAGCTCACCCGCAGGTGGGGCGCCTTGACCGTGGCCTCACCGTGGGGGCCGTGGCAACTGGAGCACTGGGCGCCGGCCTCTGTGCGGTGGGGCGAGCGGGCCACGTCCTGGTGGCATTGCAGGCAGGCCACCATTTGATGCCGGCTGCCCTGGAAGCTCTTGAGGTCCACCCGCAACGGGACCTGGCGGCCGTCCACCTGGCGGGTGCATTCTTTTTTGGCGTGGCACTCCAGGCACAGGGCCTGGTTGGACCGCACGCCCTCGGTGGACTCCAGGTTGGGCCGGCGGTGGCAGTCCAGGCAGTTGCGCATGGCCACCCCGGCGGCCGGCGGGTCCATGGACACCTGGCAGTAGCCGATTCCCGGGACCGCCAACCAGGCCAACAGGGTGGCGGCCAGGGCCACCAGGAACCTGAAGCCCCATCGCGAAAAAGCGCTGCTAACCGTCATTGGACGCCCTCCCCGCCAGAGCCCTCGGCCGCGGCTTGCAGGGCCTCCCACTGGGCGGGCCGCTCGTGCTTGAGCCGGTCTATCGGCTCATAGCCGCTGAAGATGTTCTTTTCCAACGGGAAGACTTCCGGCCGCAGGTGAGCCGTGTACACGTGCACCACGAACTTGATGGCCACGGCCAGCACGGCTTCGTAGAAGTGCAGAATCATGGCGAGGTTTATGAGGTAACCCGGCAAAAACGAGCTGAACCACTCGGGGAACCACATCACCAGGCCGGTGATGCCCATGGTGTTCATGCCGATGAGCACCGCCCAGTAGTCGGCCTTCTCCAGGTAGCTGAAGCGGCCGAAGCGCGGCGCCGGCCCGGCGGCAAAGATGTACTTGAGGTGGGCGGCTAAGTCTGAGAAGTCCTTGGCCGTGGGGAACATGGAGTCGGCCCCGGTGAGGCGGCCGCCCAGTACCAGCTTGAAGTAGGCCAACCACAGCAGGTGGACCACCACCGCCCCGTAGGTGGCCACGGCGCAAGCCCGGTGCACCCAGCCCAGGTGGGAGGCGCCGCCCACCAGCCAGGCCACCGCCTGGCCCCACCACTGGTCGCTGTAGGCCAGGGAGAAGCCGGTGAGGCCCAGGCCGATGAAGCCCAGCATCACCACCCAGTGCAGGGTGCGCTGCAGCACGCTGAAGCGTTTTACCATTTGGGTTACTTGTTGGTTATTCTTCATGGCCGTGCTTCCGTATCTTGTGATGCAGCTCCCGCAGCATCCACAGCAGGTGGTGGCCGTAGTAGGAGCCCACCACCACCAGCACGATCACGAACATGATCATGCCCACGGTGAGGATGAGGTTGACCCGCCACAGTTTGCCGGCGTCGCGCTTGGGGTCCAGCCCGGCCAGGGTGGGATGCATCACCATCTGGGCGAAGTTGGGCGGGGCGTCCAGGTGGCAGCGCCGGCAGGCCTGGATGGCCACGGTGGGGTCCTTGAGCGAGACGGCGGTGTGAGCCCCGTGGCAGTCGGTGCAAAAGGCCGCCCGGGTGTTACCCAGGTTGGCGGCGGCCTTGCCGTGGTAGCTCTGCCGGTAGGTGGCTGCCTGGGCCGGGTGGCAGGAGCCGCACACCCGCACCTGGCGCCGGCCCAGGGCCAGGCGGTCGCGCCCGCCAAGGATGTAGTGCGGGTTGTGGCAGTCGGCGCAGGTGGGAGCCAACAGGGCCCCGGCCTTGGGCGGGTCTTGGGCCTGCCTGCGCATGGCCTCGGCGTGGGCCCCGCCCAGGTAGCGCTTCCAGGCCGTGCGGTGGCAGTCGGCGCAGAGGTGATAGTTGTACTCGCGCCGCACCGGGGCCTTGAGGTAGCGCGGCGAGGTGATGTCGGGATGCTTGAACTGGGAGCCCTTTTGGCCGGCCTTGAGATGCTTGGGGTGGCACTGCCCGCAGGTAAGGCTGGCGTGGGCGCCTTGGTTAAAGCGCCCCATGTCCACGAACCAGGTGGAGGGTTCGGCCCCCTTTAGCGCCGCCGCGCCGGGACCCGCCGGCAGCCCGGCGGTAAAGACCAGGGCCAGCAGCGCGGCCCCCCAAAGCGTTTTGCGTCGTCGTTTCAAGCCTGTCTCCTCTGCCTGTCCCCCGTGGGAAGCCTGCGCCCGGGCGCCGGGTCCGGCCGGAACGGGGCCGGCGCGGTGAGCCGGCGGTAGGCGTTGCGGAAATAGATATCCATGAAATCAGCCGTGGCCCGGTTGATGGCGCTGAAGAGCGCCTCGGCCCGGGCCTGGGTGTCTTGCTCCAGGGCCAGCTCCCGCTTCAGGGCGCGCAGACCCTCGGCGATGGCGCGCCAGGCGGCGGTGAGGGCCTCCACGGCCTCCGGATCGCCGGCCAGGGGGAGAGCTCCCCGCCGGCTGCGCAGCCGCTGCCACAAGGCCTCGCAAAACACCCGGAACTTGGCCGGCTCGTAGAGCTTGCGGCCGATTCTCCAGCGGGCCGGGTGGTCCTCCAAGCCCAGGGCCACGACGCGCGCGTTGCTCACCTGGCGCCGCAGGTCCCGCAGTACGCCCGGCTCCAGGGGACGGGGCACCTCGGCCGCGGCGGCCTGGCGGCCCGGCCAGCCGGTCCGGGCCAGGTCGTGGTAGATGGCCTCGGCCACCAGGCGGTTGGCCTCGGCGTAACCGGGATGCTCGAAGTGAGGCCCAAAGAGATACAAACACCCCCGGCCCAGGCGGGACCGTATGACCGCCGCCCGGCCCAGCAGGGTCTGCCGGGCCAACTCCGGGTCCACCAGGAAACGGGTGCGCTCGCTGAAGCCCTGGTAGGTGGCCAGCACCTCCACCTCGCCGGAGGCGATCATGGCCGGCCCGCCGTAGAGCGGCGCGCGCAGGCTTTGACCGACGCCAAAAGGCGCCAGCCCGGTGGGCTCCAGCACCGTCTCCTCGCGCACCGGGTGGAACACGTAGGAGCAGCCGTAGGGGGTGCAGAACTTTTGGGGCATCTGGCGGGCCCGGGGCAGGTGGCGGCTGAGGTTGGTTATCTTGGCCGGCACCCAGTTGAAAAGATTCAGCGGCTCCTTGGAGGAGTTGAGCGGCAGGTAGGCCCCGGCGCAGGAGCCCAGGTAGAGCCCCCCGGCCCGGAGGAAGGACTCCAGGCCGGCGGCCCCGCGCGGGCCCAGGGCCCGGGCCATGCCAAAGGTGTCGCCGCCGGAGACGGCCAGGACCTGGACCTGGTCCAGGGCTCCCCGGGCCACGTCGATCTCGTCGGCGAAGACCAGGTCCCAGAAACCCAGGCGCTCGAAGATTTCAACCAACCACAGCCAGGAATGCGAGCTGCCGCCGCCGGTGTATACGGCTATACGGGGATGGCCTGACCACGGGGCAAGCCCCCCGGCCCGGTCGCCAGGCTCCGGGACCAGGGCCAGCCCATGGTTGCGAGCGGTGTATGGCTGGTACAGATCCATGACCAGTCTGTTGGGTCCACCTCCTACCCGAGTAGGCTGCTCACCGCCTGGTCCAGGGTCTCGGCGGTGATATCCAGCTCGGTGCCCAGGGCGGCCATCTCCACCAGGACCTCCTCGCTCAGCTCCGGCGACATCAGGGCGAAGATGGGGTCGAGCCCCATGATGTAGGCCACCGCCTGGCGTCTTTGCCACCAAGCGTCGCCGGACTCGCCAAAGTCGGCCAAGAGCGGCTGGGCCGGGGCCCAGGGGCTAAAGGGGCCGGACGGGGCGGCCACCTCGCCGTCAATGTCAGCCAGGGCCGCGCTGATGGCCGCGGCGTCGGTCTTGCCTTGGGCCTGGCACAGGGCGGCCAGGTTGGCCGCGTCCAGGCCGTCCTTGGCGCAGTCGCGCAGCAGCCCGGCCGCCTCGGCGGCGCCCAGCCCCAGCTCCTGCAGGGCCATCGCCCCCAGGGGATCGCTCACCAGCACCCCGGGCTCGTCGATATCCGGCTCGGTGAGGACTGAGGGATCGCCTTCGATCATGGCAAAGGAGTTGTAGGCAAAGGGCACGTTGAACGAGGCGCGGCTGCGGTGGATCAGCGGCTGTAGCCAACCGCCGGCCTCGGGCCGGCCCATGGCCTCGGCCAGGTCGGCGAAGCCCTGCTTGCCGGCCCAGGCGCCCTCTTTGACCTTGGCCAGCAGCTCAACGCAGCGCTCTACGAAGTCTTCGTCCTCGGCCACCTCCAAAAGGCCCATGCCCCGGATGGCGATGGCCTTGATGTTGCGCTCGGCCAGGGCCTTGCCCAGGGCGAAGCGGTCGGCCCCGGGCCAGAAGTTGTTCATCACCGCGGCCAGGGACGAGCCCCTTTCGGCCGCCGGGCCCACGGCCAGCACCTGGATCATCTCGTCGCCCATGTTGGAGCGGATGGCGTCCACCGTCTGCCATACGTCCTGACCCCAGAGATCGCCGGCCGGCTCCACGTCGGCGATGCCGTCGTGAATCCAGACCAGGGAGGGCTCGGGCGCCTTGCCCCGCAGCACCAGGTAGTCGAAGCCGGAGTACTTGAGCTCCATGCCGGCGTACTGCACGATGGGCACGTGGCACAAGGCCCCGGTGAGCGGACTCTTGGCGCTCATCAGCCCCAGGCTGGTGCCGGGCACCAGGGTGCCGGTCAGCAGGCCGCTGCCCAGGACCACCGGGTCGGCGTCCTGGTGCTGTTCATATAAATATGCGTTGATGGCCGCGCCGCCGATTTTTTCGGCTACCAGGTCCTCGGCCAGTTCGTCCTCGCTCACTTCGCCGGTGGCCAGGTCCAAGACCCCTACATTGTCCGATGACAGGAATTCCATGATCCTCAACTCCCCAGGTGATGCCGGGCCGCGGTTGGTTGGTCAGCCCTGGTCCCGGCCGCAGAGTTTAAGCGCGTGGTGCTCGGCCATGCCGCCCTAATCTTGATAGATGGCCCCCACCGGGCACATTTGCTGGCACAGGGGCCCGTCGTCGCGATCATCGCAGAGGTCGCAGGCCTCCCGCAGCAGCATGGGCTTGGCCGAGGCGTCGCCCTTGTCGGAGCTGCCCTCGTCCACCGCGCCGATGCGGTTTACTTCCAGCCCCTCGGGCCGGGCGATGATCAGGCTTTCTTCTTCCTTGAGCATCACCCCGTAATAGTCCTTGCGGTCCTTGGCTCGGTAGAGCACCACGCAAGAAGAGAGCAGGGCGAAGGCGTCGTCGCGGTGGTAGCCGCAGGCCAACTCGCAGGCCATGCAGGCGTTGCACTTCAACGGATCGATCTTGACTCCCATGATCCAGGTTCCTCGCGGCGGAGGTGGGGTGTGCGGTGGCATTGCTAAGAAGCCCGGCCACCTCCCTGCACCGGGCGTTCCAGGCAACCATGCTAAAATGGCGACGCCGGGCAAGTCAACCCAAAAATAGCCTAAAGGTTATAATTGATTGCCCCTGTGACCGGCAGCCCCAAAACCCTCCAATCGGGTATTATTAAAATATATAAATTAAATCCCATTAATATCAAATAAATACGCGAATTATGCAATAACGGACTCGCGTAGGCACGGTAGCCCGAATGTGGGGCATTTTGGGACTTGGCGGTCCGGATTCCAGGGACGCGGAAAAGCTAAATTGCCTAAGTCAATTAAATAAATAAGTATATCAATATGTTATCTTAAATAGCCTTACATATAGTTCGTAATGATTCTAAAGATCATAATAATTTACTTGACAATCAGGGGAGGCGCTCTGCTATGGTGATTTTGTTTCACCGCGACGGTCGGTGCCGAGGGCCGGCGTTGGATGTTGTCCCTAGGTTAGATCGGGCGCTGTCTCGGGGCTCGGGGGGCGCTGTCTCGGGACGCCACGGACGCCGTCCTGGGGCCAGGTTGGGCGCTGTTTTGGCGGCGCGGGCCTTGATCGCGAGCCTCGTAAGAGCCACGGCCACCGTACGGGAAAAAAGGCGGTGCGCCGTAAACAATAAGCCTTTCGTAGTTGGGGAATATTCGATTTGCAATTTCAAACAGCGACCAAGCCCGAGAGAGTCTCTGACCGCATCATAGACCAAGTGCGCGACGCGGTGCTCTCCGGCCGACTCAAGCCCGGTGACCGCCTGGCCTCTGAAAAGGAATTGGTGGCCCAGTTCGGCGTGAGCAAGGGCACCATGCGCGAGGCGCTCAGGGTGTTGGAAGCCATGGGCCTGGTGGAGATTCGCCAGGGCATCGGCGGCGGGGTCTTCATATCCGAAGTGGAGATGAAGACCACCATCCACGGCATCATGAACTTCCTGCACTTCAAGTCGGTCTCCATCAAAGAGATCACCATGGTGCGTTTCATGCTGGAGCCCTGGGTGGCCCACATGGCCGCCCTGTCCATGACCGACCGCGACCGCCAGCGGCTAGAGCAGATGATCGAGGGAGATGGCGAAGACCTGGGCAGTGAGCTGACCCGCGAGATCGGGTTTCACCGCTACCTGGCCCGCATGACCCAAAACCCCATCCTTATTCTTATAATGGACTTCCTCGACAGCCTGGTTAAGGACTTCAAGATCCAGCTTGATCTGGATGACGAGTTCTTCGTCAATGTACGCGACGCCCACCGCAGCATCCTGGAGTGTCTGGTACGCCGTGACGCCGAGGCGGCGCGGCGCGAGATAACCCAGGACCTCCTGGAAGTGGGTGACTACCTGTCCAAGGTAACCGGCAAGGCGCCCTTCGACCCGGCCGAGATGGGGTTTACCGATTCATCCAGTACCACCGCCCTGGCTATCCCGGCCACCGGCGACCAGGCTGCCGCCCTGGTCCAGGCCGGGGTGGACCCCGAGCTGTGCCGGCGCGGCCTGCTGGTGCGCAAGGTGGGATCGGGCGATTTATACATGTTGGTGCCGCGCGACGACGAAACAGAAGAATAATCATCGCCCCTTTGGGGCCGTTCGGTTCAAAGGCATCGTTGATCTTAGGAGCATGAAAAATGAGTGATGCGCAGAAGGATCGCTACTTCTTTACCGATGACAGCCTACCCGCCGACCCCATCAGCGGGGAGGTCCCGATAAAGCTCAGGTACCACGCCGGCGGGCGGTGGAAGACCTCCCGCACCGATGTGTACATGCCCTGCTACAACCCCTCCACCGGGGCGGTTATCGCCCAGGCTCCCCAGTGCCTCAGCGAGGAGGTGGAGGAGGCGGTGGCCGCGGCCAAGGCGGCCTTCCCCGCCTGGTCCACCACCCCGGTGAGCAAGCGGGTGCAGGTGCTCTACCGCATGAAGCACCTGCTGGATGAGAACCTGGAGGAGCTCACCGTCCTGCTGGCCAAGGAGATGGGCAAGAAGTACCAGGAGGCCATGGGCGACATCCTCAAGGTCACCGAGGTGGTCGAGTTCGCCTGCGGCGCGCCCCACCTGATGAAGGGCGAGTCGCTGATGCAGGTGTCCACCAACTACGACACCGCCCTGTACCGCGAACCGGTGGGGGTCTTCGCCGGCATCCCGCCCTGGAATTTCCCGGCCATGATCCCCCACGGCTGGATGACCCCCATCTGCGTGGCCACCGGCAACTGCATGGTGATCAAGGCGGCCAGCTTCGTGCCCCAGTCGGCCATGCGGGTGATGGAGCTTTGGCAGGAGGCCGGCATTCCCGACGGCGTGATCAACGTGGTCACCGCCGGCCGGGGCGAGGCCGAGCTGCTGCTGCGCCACCCGGATATCAAGGGCATCACCTTCGTGGGCTCCACCAAGGTGGGACTGCATATCTACACCACCGCCTCGGCTAACGGCAAGCGGGTGCAGGCCCTGTGCGAGGCCAAGAACCACGCCCTGGTGATGCGCGACTGCAAGCTGGAGCGCACCGCCCTGGGCATCATGAACGCCTTTACCGGATGCGCCGGCCAGCGCTGCATGGCCCTGCCGGTGATCGTGGTGGAAAACGCCATCGCCGACGAGTTGGTGGCCCTGCTCAAAAAGCACGCCTCGGAGATCAATCTGGGGCTGGCCTACGAAAAGGACACTGGCATGGGGCCGGTGGTGAACCAGGGGCACCAGCAGTTCGTGGAAAACTGGATCCAGACCGGCATCGACGAGGGCGCCGAGGTGGTGCTCGACGGCCGCAATCCCCAAGTGCCGGCGGGATGCGAAAAGGGCTTCTTCATCGGCCCCACCATCTTGGACAAGGTGACCGAGGACATGAGCGTGGGCCGCGAGGAGGTCTTCGGCCCGGTGCTGTGCGTCAAGCGGGTGGACAGCTTCGAAGAGGGGCTCACCCTGATGAACAACAGCCGCTTTGCCAATGGCTCGGTGATCTACACCCAAAACGGCTACTACGCCCGCCAGTTCGCCTACCGTACCCACGCCGGCATGGTGGGAGTGAACGTGGGCATCCCGGTGCCGCTGGGCATCTTCGGCTTCACCGGCCACAAGCAGTCGTTCTTCGGCGACCTGCACGTGATGGGCCGCGACGGCTTCGCCTTCTTCACCGAGAGCAAGTGCGTGACCCAGACCTGGTTCTCCGAAGAAGAAGAAACCGTGGGCAAGGTCGATACTTGGGACGGGACGATTACCTCCCTGCCCAAGGAAAAATAGAACCCACCGAGGCCGGCCGGACCCGGCGCGGTCCGGCCGGCCCACGGCAACCAAAATAAAACTACGCGGCCGCCAGGGCGGGCAACGCCGGGGCCGACCGCACTGGAACCATCGGTTTCCCGGCCGGCCGGGAGCCGAGAGCCGCCCCCGGGCGGCGCCACCGGGCCTTAGCAAGGGAGGATTTGTCACATGACTGCCGAGGCTGCCAAGCAGTTGGACCCCATCCTTGAGGAGCTTAGGTCGATCGTGGGCGAAAGCAACGCGTCGGCCGCTAAGCACATTCGTTACGCCTATTCCTACGACATGTCCTTTGTGGACCCCAAGATGCCCGACTACGTGGTCATGGCCACCGAGGTCGAGCAGATCCAGGAGATCATGCGCTTTGCCAACCAGGAAAAGATACCGGTGGTCCCCTACACCGCCGGCACCAACATCGGCGGGTTGTGCATCCCCGAGCGGGGAGGCATCCTGCTGGACTTAAAGCGCATGAACAAGATCATCGACATCGATCCCCTCGACGGGGTGGCGGTGATCGAGCCCGGCGTTTCCCACGCCAAGCTGGCCGACGCCCTGTTCCCGCTGGGCCTGCGCTTCGGCTGGCCGGTGGGGCCGCCCTCGGCCTCGGTGTCCTCCTGCGCCATCAGCCACGGCATCGGCGGCCTCAACGCCCGCTACGGACTGCAGAGCCAGGAGATCACCTCCATGGAAGTGGTGCTGCCCACCGGCGAGCTGGTGCGGGTGGGCTCCTGCGCCATCCAAAAAGACGCCTGGCACTCCACCCTGCCCATGCCCAAGCTCGACGGCCTGTTCAAGGGCTGGCTGGGCACCACCGGGGTGGTCACCAAGCTGGGGGTCAACGTGCACCCGGCGCCGCCCTTGCTCAAGATATTCACGGTCTCGTGCGAGACGGTCGAGGACATGTACTCCTACATGCTCAACCTGTCCAACTACGAGATATGCGACGACATCACCGCGGTCTCCTGGTGGCTCTCCCAGGTGCCCATCCCCTATCCCTACAAGCCCAAGCCCGACGACGCGGCCGAGTGGAACAGCTACGCCACCACCTTTTCCTGGACCGAGAAGGAACGCGACGCGCGCCAGGAGATATGGGAAAAGGTGGTCGCCGAGGAGCAGGCCAAGGGCACCAGCGTGCAGGTGACCCACTACCCCGAGGAGGCCCTGCGCGGCCGCACCCAGTTGCCCAGCCAGGTGGTGGGCTCCACCAAGAACTACTGCAAGCAGGGCGGGGCCGGCATCTCCTGGCCCGGCACCTTCACCCCGGCCAAGAAATGGGCCCCGGTCTACACCCGGTGGAAGGATATCCTCATCGGCCGCAACCTGTCTCCCTCGGTGCGCATGAGCATGTACCGCGGGGTGCACTACGGCATGCTGCGGGCCATGATTCCCTTTAACAAGCAGTCCAAGGAAGAGACCGAGAACGCCCGCCAGGCCATCATCGAATGCCTGCGGGTGGACCTGGACGAGGGCGGCATCCCCTACAAGCCGCCGGTGGACTTTGCCAAGGAGATCAACAAACGCGCCGACCAGGGCTACTTGATGTTGCTGAAACGTGTCAAAGAAATGCTGGACCCCAACGACATCATGAACCCCGGCAAGCTGGGTATTTAGCGCTTAAGCCGCGCTTGGAGGAGGCGAAAATGCAATGGAATATCCCCAGCCTCGAAGAGTTGGAACACTATATTTGGCGCTGCACCGCCTGCGGCACCTGCCGGGTGGCCTATGATTTCGGACCGCCGGCCACTTGCGGCGAGATCTGTCCCTCGGGCAGCGAGTTCGGCTTTGAGGGCTACATGGCTTCCAAGGGCAAGATAGCCTTTGCCCGGGGCATCCTCGACGGCACCCTGGACTTGGCCGACCCGGAGTTCCTGGAGGCCATCTATAAATGCACCATCTGCGCCGGCTGCCAGAGCCAGTGCCAGCTTGACCACAAGCCCTACATCCCCGAGATATTCGAGGCCATGCGCCGCAAGGCGGTGGAGTCCGGGGTGGGTCCGCTGCCGCTGCAAAAGAACCTGCTGCAGTCCATGAAGAGCTACAACAACCCCTACCAGGGGCCGCGCCGCCTGCGCACCGACTGGACCCGGCCGTTCAAAAAGGCCAAGAAGCCCATCAAGAACCTGAACAAAGAGCCGGCCGAGATCATGTTCTTCGTCGGCTGCACCGGCGCCTTCAACAAGCAGGCCCAGGGCATCCCCCAGGCCACCGCGTCCATCTTCCAAAAGCTGGGGCTGGACTTCGGCATCCTGGGCGAGAGCGAGGTCTGCTGCGGCTCCACCGCTATGCGGGTGGGCGACGCCGAGGAATTCAAACGGGTGGCCGAGCACAACCTCAATCTCTTCCGCCAGATGGCCGACGAGAAGGGCGTGAAGACCATTATCACCTCCTGCGCCGGCTGCTACCGGGCTATCAAAAAAGACTACTGCCTCAGCGCCGACTACGACAAGCTCATGGACGGCATCGAGGTGATCCATACCGCCGACTACCTGCACCGCCTGTGGCAAGAGGGCAAGCTGCCCCTGCAAAACGCGGTGGAAGGCACCTTCACCTACCACGATCCCTGCCACACCGGCCGTCACCTCAACAAGTTCATCATCGATGAAGACGGCAGCGAGCTGTGGCCCGGCGCCTACCTGGAGCTGAGCGAAGAAGACTGCCTCTACGACCAGCCGCGCGAGCTGCTGGCCGCCATCCCCGGGGTGGAAGTGGTGGAGATGAAGCGGGTGCGGGCCAACTCCTACTGCTGCGGCGGTGGTGGCGGCGTGATGACCGGTTTCGGCGACTGGGCCACCAAGAACGCTGGTAAGAGGATCAGCGAGGGGGTCGAGGCCGGGGCCAGCGACATGGTCTCCATCTGCCCCTTCTGCCACTACAACCTCAACGCCGGGGCCAAGTCCATCGGCAGTGCCATGAAACTCTACGACCTGACCGAATTGATAGATCGCGCCTTGCCGGAAAAGTGACAGCAACTCGGCCCAAGATTTCGGCGAGGGGGGATTTAACGCGTAAAGGAGGGGACAGCCAACCGTGGGTGGACAATAAACGGGGTTTTGCGCGGTGGGTCCGCGCTCCCGAGGGTTTCCGAGCTAGCTAATCTTTTATCAGGGAGGGGTTCTATGAAGAAGTATTTGGTCCTAGCTCTTACCGTAGTGCTGGCGCTGTCGCTGGCCATGCCGATGGCGGCGCTGGCTAAAAAGCCGGTCAAGATCGGCGTGCTGGTGCCGCTGACCGGCATCGTGGCCCAGGGCGGCCAGGAAATGGTCATGGGCATCAAGATGGCCGCGGCCGTGAAAAAGACCATCTTGGGCCGTCCCATCCAACTGGTGGTGGAGGACACCCGGGTCAAACCGGCGGTGGCGGTCAGCAAGGCCAAGAAGCTGGTCTACAAGGACGGCGTAGTGGCCCTGATCGGCGTCTTCTCCTCCGGTGTGGGCCTGGCCCTGGCCAAGAACATGGACCAGCTCAAGGTTCCGTTCTTGTCCACTCACGTCATGACCACCAAGTTCTACGGGCTCAATCCCTTGGTGTTCCGCTGCGGGCAGCTGGCCAACGACCAGACCGCGGTGGGCAACGTGCAGGGCATCTTGGCCACGCCGGATTTGAAGAAGCGCAAGTACTACGTGTTGGTCCACGACTACTCCTGGGGCCACGACGCGGCCCAGCGTTTCATCAAGCTGGCCAAGGCCAACGGCATCACCGTGGTGAACCCGGACTTCGACCGGGCGCCCATCAAGACCACCGACTGGTCCACCTACCTCACCAAGATCAAGGCCTCCGGAGCCGACGGCATCTACATCGCCTTGATCACCAACGTCATCCCCCACTTCGCCAAGCAGGCCACCGACTTCGGCCTGATGAAGACCTGCCGCCTGGTCTCCGGCGCGGCCCCGGGTCCCTTGGAGCTGGAAGAGGGTGGATCGGCCACCTACGGCATCTTCGGCGCTTCGGACTACGCCTGGGACCTGCAACGCTTCAATCCCAAGGCCAAGAAGTGGAACGCCGCCTTCTGGAAGATGTTCAAGACCATTCCGTCTGACGCAGCGGCCCACTCCTACGTGGGGGCCATGAACCTCTTCAACGCCATTGAAAAGGCCGGCAGCACCGACGCCAAGAAGGTCGCGGCCGCGCTGCGGGGCATCAGCTTCGACGGTCCCTACGGCGTGGTGCGCATCTCGGCCAAGGACAACTGCATGCGCAACGCGGCGGTGCTCACCGAGACCATGGCCGCCCCGGCCAACCCCTACGGCGCCAAGGTCTACATGAAGGTCATCAAGATCTTCCCGGCCAAGGTCCTGGGTCCGCCTGAATAGGCGACGGGGTCCCAAAGGGAACGTTAGTGGTTGTTACCTGGGGGGAGGGAAAGGAAAAGACAGACCTTCGGCTGCGTGGGTCCTTTCCCTCCCCCTTTTGCACACGCTTGAACGACCAAACAATGACTCTGCGTAAGAAGAGGGGAGCCCAGTGGCTTCGGTTATCCAAATAATCCTCAACGGGCTGGTCCTGGGCGGGGTGTTCTTGATAGTGGCCATCGGCCTCAACATCATCTACGGGCTCAACCGGGTGATGAACTTGGCCCACGGCTCGCTCTATGCCCTGGGGGCCTATTTCGGCTACACCCTGGTGACCGGCAAGGTGTTGCTGTTCGGGTTGGACTTCGAGTTCGGGGGGCTGAATTTCTTCTTGGCTTTGATCCTGGCGCCGGCCTTGGTGGGCCTGGTGGGCTGGGTGTTGGAGCGGGTGCTCATCGAGCCGATGCGCGACCGTCCCATGATCTACACCCTGATCCTCACCTATGGCCTGATGTTCTTGATTGACGGCTTGATCAAAGCCAATTGGGGCGACACCCCCCACTACATCATTCCGCCGGAGTTCTTGCAAAAGCCGGTATACATCGGCGATTTCTCCTACCCGGCCTACCGCTTCGCCCTGCTGGTGGGGGTGGCCGTGGTCATGGGCCTGCTCATGACCCTGCTCAACCGCACCCGCATGGGGATCAACATGCGGGCGGCGGCCGACATTCCGGAGATGGTCTCCGCCCTGGGCGTGAACCTCAAGGCGGTGCGGGTGGGCGCCTTTGTGCTGGGCTGCGTCATGGCCGGCATCGCCGGGTTTTTGGTGGGTCCGCTCTATCCCATCTTGCCCATCATGGGCCACGATATGCTCATCAGCTCCTTCGTGGTCATCGTCATCGGCGGGCTGGGCAGTCTGCGGGGAGTTATCGTCGCCGCCTTGCTGGTGGGCTTTGTACAGGCCCTGGCCGAGGCGGTTATCACCAACTTCGCCATGGTGATCGTCTACATGCTCATGGCGGTGATCCTGGTCTTCAAACCTTACGGCATCTTGGGGGAGGGCAAGTTTGAGTAACCGAACCAACCAAGCGCCGGGCAGCCTGCTGAGACGGTGGTCCGGAGCTCATCCTCTATCTTTGGGCGGGTTTGTGCTGGTGGTGGCCGGTATGGTGGTTCTCCCCCTGGTGGTGACCAATCCTTTTTACCAAAACCTCTGGACGCGCATCCTGATCTTCGGGCTGTTGGCCATGAGCCTGGACGTGCTGCTGGGCTTCACCGGCCTGCTGTCGTTCATGCACAATTCCTACCTGGGCCTGGCGGCCTACGCGGCCGGCCTGTTCACCATCAACGTCAATCCCGAGTCCCTGTGGTTGGCCATGTTGGTGGGGGTGGTCTTCACCATGATCATCGCCTGGCCGGTGGGCTGGCTACAGGTGCGCACCGGCGGCCTGGCCTTTGCCCTGCTCACCATGGCCTTCGGCATGATGTATTACACCGTGGCCTGGAAATGGCACGACGTAACCGGCGGCGACGACGGACTGGTGGCGGCCATCGAGCACGGCCTGCCCAAGGTGGCCGAAGAGGGGATGGTGCCATACCTTGACATCAACCTGGGCCCGTGGAACCTGGGCAACACCTCCGACCCGGTGCACGTGTACTACCTGGTCCTGTTCATAGTGGTGGTGGCCTTCATCCTCACCCACCGGATGGTCAACTCGCCGCTGGGCGCGGTGCTGGAGGCCATCCGGGAGAACGAGGAACGGGCCTCTTTCGTGGGCATCAACGTCCGGCGCTTCAAGCTCATCGGTTGGTTGGTGGCCTGTGGCCTGGCCGGCCTGGCCGGCACCCTGTGGATGTTCTTGGAGCGCAACATCGCCCCGGACACCATGCACGCCTTTGAGGGGGCCGAGGTGTTGATGATGGTCCTGCTGGGAGGCATGGGCTCGTTGTGGGGGCCCTTCCTGGGCGCCGGCATCTTCATCCTGCTCAAGGATTGCCTGAGCAGCGCCACCGAGCACTGGGAAATCTACGTGGGGCTGGTGGTCATCTTCCTGGTGTTGTTCCTGCCCAAAGGCGTGGCCGGGCTGAGTTCCATGCTGCGACGCAAGCCTTCGGAGAACAAGTGATCATGGAGCCGATCATCAGCACCAAAGACCTGATGCGCACCTTTGGCGGAGTTACCGCGCTGAACTTGGTGTCGTTGGATATCTACGATAAACAGCTACGCTCCATCATCGGGCCCAACGGCGCCGGCAAGACCACCCTGATCAACGTGATCACCGGCAAGCTGGGGGCCTCGGGCGGAGAAGTATTTTACCGCGGCCAGCCCATCACCAACTACTCGGTGCACAAGCGGGTGCGCATGGGCATCTGTCGCACCTTTCAGATCAACAGCATCTTCATGGGGCTCACGGTCTACGAGAACATCCGCATCGCCACGCAACTGCACTTGGGCGGCTCGGGGCGGGTGTTCGCCAGGCGCACCAGCCTGAAGAAGGTCAACCAGGAGGCCGAGTCCATCGTGGATCGCCTGAACCTGAACGAGGTGGCCTACCAGTCGGTGGAGAACCTGGCCTACGGCGACCAGCGGCTGGTGGAGGTGGGTATCGCCCTGGCCTGCGACCCCAAGGTGTTGCTCTTGGACGAGCCCACCGCCGGCATGTCGCCCAAGGAGACCCGCCACATCGCCCGGCTCATCCAGGAGTTGGCCAAGGAGGTGGCGGTGGTGTTGGTGGAGCACGACGTGGAGCTGGTGATGACCATCTCCGACCGGCTCACGGTGTTGCACCAGGGCGGCATAATCGCCGAGGGGCCGCCGCAGGAGATATCCAACAACTGCGACGTCAAGGACGCCTACCTGGGCAGTACCAAGTGGGCCCCGTTGTTGGAAACCGATTAAGGGGGGGCTTCCGCCTCCCGCGAGGATCATACCGTTATGCTCAAGCTAGAGGACGTCAACACCTACTACGGCGGCAGCCACGTGATCCAGGGGCTGTCCCTGGAGGTTGAGACCGGCGCGGCGGTTTGCATCCTGGGCCGCAACGGCGTGGGCAAAACCACCACCCTGCGGACCATCATGGGACTCACCCCGGCCCGGTCCGGCAGCATACGCATCGGGGACCAGGACACCCGGGGATGGCCAGCCCACCGCATCGCCTGCAGCGGGGTGGCCTACGTGCCGGCGGAGCGCAACATCTTTCCGGGCCTGTCGGTGGAGGAAAACCTGCGCCTGGGCGCTCGTCCCCCCTGCGAAGAGGGGCGGGAGGGCTGGACCCTGGAAAAGGTCTACGAGTACTTCCCGGTGCTGGGCGAAAGACGCCACGGCGGGGGAGCTAAGCTCAGCGGCGGTGAGCAGCAGATGCTGGCCATCGGGCGCGCCCTGATGGGCAACCCCCGCCTGTTGCTGCTGGATGAGCCCTCCCAGGGGCTCAGCCCCATCCTGGTGGAAAACGTGGCCCGCATCGTGCGCGACCTGTGCCGGGAGCATGACCTCACCATGTTGCTGGTGGAGCAGAACTTCCGGGTGGCCCTGGAGATGGCCGATATCCACTACCTCATGGGGACCAAGAGCATCATCCAGGACCAGGTGACCTCCGAGGACCTGATCAATAATGAAGAACTAATCAAGTGTCACTTGTCAGTATAAGCGCTTTGCGCCTCGCCGTACGGGTTACGGCCGCCGGGCGGCGGTGAAAACAAGGAGGAGTCATGCAGCAGTTTACGACCGACCAGAAAGTATGCCAGGTGGGGGGGGTCAAGTTCGGCGGGCAGCCCGGCCAGTATCCCACCGTGGTGGTACCGTCGATCTTCCAAAAAGGCGACAAGGTTTTCGAGGGCGCCAAGCGCAAGGACGGCTTTAACCAGGACCGGGCCCGCCAGCTCCTGTCTGAGGCGGAAAAGATATCCCAGGAGACCGGGGTGCCGGTGATGGCCGACATCGTGGCCAACACCGGCAAGGAGTTCGAGACTTTTATCGACTTCGTGGCCGACAACAGCTCCATGCCCTTTTGCATCGACGCCTGGGTGATGAAGCCCAAGCTGGAGGGCGCGGCCTACTGCGCTCAAAAAGGGCTGCTGGACCGCATGTTCTACAACAGCCTCACGGTGTGGGAGCAGGACCTGGCCACCGAGATAAAAGAGATCGCCGACATCGGGGTGAAGCACGTGCTGCTGGTGGCCTTTGACCAGGAGAACCAGATGCCCTCGGGCCGCATCAGCGGAACCCAACTCCTGCTCGACGCCATCGAGGCGGCCGGGGCCGAGTTCGAGAGCGTCTTTGTCGACACCTCGGTGATGAACGGGCCGGCCACCGCCTTCTGCTCCGAGGCCAACCGGCTGATCAAGGAGAAGTGGGGCTTCCCCACCGCCTCGGCTCCCTCCAACGGGTCCTACATGTGGAAGGCGGCCCGCGAGAAGTGGGGCTTCAAGGGCTGGGCCGCGGCCGACGCCGCCCTGGAGAGCCTGTCGGCCTATGCCTACCACGACATGATCTTCAGCGGGCCCATGGCCGGCTCGGCGCGGATCATCCCGGCGGTGGCCATGGCCGACGCCTTCCTGGCCACCATGGTCTTCGGGCAGACCAAGCAGTTGCCCGTCGATGAAAACCATCCTTTGTATAAGCTGTTCCCCGAGTTCGTGGAACAATTGAAAACGATGTAGCGCCGGCCCACGGCCGGCGGTTCATGAAATATTTAAGCCATAGGAGACCCAGCATGACTCCCAAAGAGCGGGTTAACAAATTCTTCAATCGGGAAGCAGTCGACACCATGCCCCTGTTCAGCGGCATGGGCATGGTCACCATCCAGGCCATCGAGGAGATGGGCATCAACTTCGCCGAGGTGCACACTTCCGGCGAGCTGATGGCCGCCTCGGCCATCAAAACCGCCGAGATGTTCGGCCTCGACGGCGTGGTGGTGCCCTACGACATGTGCACCGTGCCCGAGGCCCTGGGCCGCGGGGTGAGCCTCTATGCCGACGCCGAAGGCATCCTCTATCCTACCGTGCCCTCCAAGTGGGCCACCCTGGACGAGGTGGACCTGCCCGAGGACTTCAGCGGCATCTTCGACCAGGGCCGTATGCCGGTGGTGGACGACGCCATTAAACGCTGCCTGGAATATGAGGGCGGCAAGTACGCGGTGGGCGGCTGGGTACTGGGCCCCTTCACCATGGGCGGCCAGCTCATGGAACTCGACGTGTTGCTCAAGGGCCTGCGCAAGGACAAGGAGCGGGTCACCGCCTTCTTGGAGAAGATGACCGACCTGGTCATCACCGTGGCCCAGCACTACCAAGAGCTGGGGGTGGACTTCATCAATATCCGCGAGATGGGCTCGGGCACCGACCTGCTGAGCCCCCGCATGTGGAAGACCCTGATCATGCCCAACCTCACCCGGGTTTTCGATTCGCTCAAGGCGCCCCGGGTAAACCACATCTGCGGCGGCACCGACCTCATCGTCTCCATGATGAACGAGTGCGGGGCCGAGGCCATCAGCGTGGACCAGAAGAACACCCTCACCGAGACCCGCGAGAAGATCGGCGACCAGGTGTTGCTCCTGGGCGGCTTTGACCCCTACGGCACCCTGGTGCAGGGCGAGGCGGCCGACGTGGAGGCGGTGATCAAGGGCAACGTGGACGACGGCGTGGACGCCGTGTGGCCCGGCTGCGATATCTGGCCCGACGTCAAAAAAGAAAACATGGAGGCCTTTGTGGCCGCGGTGCGAAAATATGGTAAAGCCCCCACCGCGGCGGTGGGCCGGCTGTAAAGACAGGCGAACCTATGGGCGGCGAGGGGTCCGCCCTGGCCCAAAACCCCTGGCCCGGCCGAGGGCCGCCCCCGGCGGCGCGCGACCCGGGCGCATGGATTGCCAGACAGCAGGGAGAGGAGAAGGAGATGGCTTGCGATAAAAGAGACGAGTTGATCCAGGCGCTCCACGAGGGCGTGGTGGAGATGGACGAGGACTTGGTGCTGGAGACCGCCAACAAGGTGCTGGAAGAAGGCTGCAACGTTTATGACGCCATCATGAACGGACTGGCCGCCGGCATGGAGGAGGTGGGCGACCTCTACGACCAGCAGGAGTACTTCGTGCCCGAGCTGCTCATGTGCGCCGATGCCCTGTACGTGGGGCTAAACGTGCTCAAGCCGCACATCGACCCCGCCGACCTGGGCGGCCGCGCCAAGGGCCAGGTGGTCATTGGCACCGTGCAGGGCGACGTGCACGACATCGGCAAGAACATCATCAAGATGATGTTCGAGGTGGCCGGCTTCACGGTGCATGACCTGGGCCGCGACGTTCCCCTGGAGAAATTCGCCGAGGAGCAACTGCGCACCGACAGCGAGATCGTGGCCCTGTCGGCCATGATGACCACCACTATGATGGGCATGGAAAAGGTGGTGGAGATGATCAAGGCCAAGAACCCCAACGTGAAGATCATGTTGGGCGGCGCACCGGTCACCGACGACGTCACCAAGCTCTTTGGGGCCGACGGCTACGCCGAGACCGCGGGCAACGCGGTGCAGGAAGCGGTGAAGATGGTGTCCCAACTGCGCAAACTGCAGGACTAGACCCCCGGTGCGCCCGGCGGCCGGGGCCGGGGCCCGGCCGGGGGATGGCCCCCGGAGGTCCCGCGCCGGCTGCGCGTTACACGACCGGTAATTCATTTATGGCATTGGAGTTGAGTGTCCATGGGCAGCGATGAAAAGGCGAAAGTTATCTTCCAACCCTCCGGGCGCCGGGGTGAAGTGGAAAAGGGCATCAGTATTATCGAGGCCTCACGCCGCCTGGGCGTGGATATCGAGGCCCTGTGCGGCGAAAAAAAGGTATGCGGCAAATGCAAGGTGCGCCTGGAGCAGGGGCGCTTTGAAAAGTACGGCATAGAGTCTTCCCTGGAGCATGCCTCGCCGTGGCAAGAGGAAGAGGACAAGTTCATCACCGCGGCGGAAAAGGAACAGGGCTTCCGCCTGGGCTGCGTGGCCCAGGTGCAGGGCGACCTGCTGGTCTTTGTGCCCGAGGAGTCCCGGGCCGGCAAGCAGGTGGTCTCCAAGGCCGCCCGCGACATCCCCATCAACTGGAACCCCGCGGTGAAGCTCTACACCGTGCAGATGACCCCGCCCACCTTCGAAGACCCCCTGGGCGACTTCGAGCGCATGACCCAGGCCCTGGAGAAAGAGCACGGCCTCAGCGGGCTGGACATCGACTGGTTCACCCTGCGCCAACTGCCCGGCGCCATCCGCGAGGGCCAGTGGCAGGTGACCGTGGCGGTGTGGAACGACCGCGAGATAATCAAGGTGTGGCCGGGCCAGGTGGAAGACTATTACGGCCTGGGCATCGACGTGGGCACCACCACGGTGGCCGCCTACTTCTGCAACATGCGCACCATGGAGGTGCTCGACACGGTGTCCATGATGAACCCGCAGTGCAAGTACGGCGAGGACGTCATGGCCCGCATCACCTACCACATGCAAAACCCCGGCGGCCTGGAGCGCATGAGCGCCGACATCATCGACGGGCTCAACCAACTGGTGGAACAGGCCTGCCAGCGCACCTACCCGCCGTTGGTCAAGCAAAAAGACGCCGACGGCAAGGTGGTCAAGGATGAAAACGGCCAGCCGGTGATGGTGGAGGCCCCGGAAGAAGGTAAGACCTACCTGCGCCTGCAGCCCGAAGACGTCATGGACCTCACCATCGGCTGCAACACCGCCATGCACCACATCCTGCTGCAGCTCGACCCCAGCTACGTGGGCCTGGCCCCCTTCCCGCCGGTGGTGCACCGCAGCCTGGACATCAAGGCTCGCGACCTGGGCCTGCGCATCAATAAATCCTCCTACGTCTTCGTGCTGCCCAACGAGGCCGGCTTCGTGGGCGCCGACAACGTCTGCGTGCTGGTGGCCGAACGCCCGGACCAGGGCGAGGAGATGCAGCTCATCATCGACATCGGCACCAACGGCGAACTGGTGCTGGGCAACCGCGAGAAGCTCATCAGCTCCTCCTGCGCCACCGGCCCGGCCCTGGAGGGCGCCCAGCTCTCCTGCGGCATGCGGGCCGCGCCTGGGGCCATCGAGCGCATCAAGATCGACCCCGAGACCCACGAGGTGGACTACAAGGTCATCGGCCGCGACGCCTGGAAGAGCTACTCCCAGCCCAAGGAGATGCAGACCAAGGGCATCTGCGGCTCGGGCATCCTCGACGTGCTGGCCGAGCTCTACCGCGCCGGCGTGATCCTCAAAAGCGGCCGTTTCAATCCCAAGCAGAAGTCCGAGCGCTTCCGCAAAAACCCGGACAACCCCCGTCAAAAAGAGTTCGTCATCGCCTGGGCCGAAGAGACCTCCATCGACAAGGACGTGGTCATCACCCAAAAAGACATCCGCCAAATCCAACTGGGCAAGGGCGCTCTCTACACCGGCTGCAAGCTGATGATGCGCCGCATGGGCATTGAAAAGGTTGACGTGATCAAGATCGCCGGGGCCTTTGGCACCCACGTGGACAAGGAAAAGGCCCTGATCATGGGCCTGTTCCCCGACTGCGACCTGGAGCAGGTGAGCAGCGTGGGCAACGCGGCCGGCGACGGTGCGCGCATCGTCCTGCTGGACCGCGAGCAGCGCGACGTGGCCAACTGGATCGCCCGCAACGTGGAGTATATCGAGCTCACCGTGGAGGAGGACTTCGAACGGCAGTTCATGGAGTCCATGCAGATACCGCACATGACCGACGACTTCCCGCACCTGCGGGGGGTGGTCCCCGACGAGGTGTTGGACCAATAACCGGCGGCGCCGGGCCCGTCGCGGCGGGTGGGTCCATGTTAATCAACCACGACCAAGGGGTTTTATCATGAATCTCAAAGAGAGGTTTCTGGCAAAGTTCAACGGCGAAGACGTGGACATCACCCCGGTGGGGTCCACTACCACCTACGCGGTGATGGCCTTCGGCGATTCCATCGGCAAAGAACGGCCCGAGGCCGACACCGACGCCCGGGTCATGGCCGACTGGGCCAAGGTCCCCACCAAGCTGGTGGGCTGGGAGTGGGTCAAGGCCATGGGCTGGGACATCATTCCCTTGAGCGAGGCCATGGGCGTGGAGCTGGGCGCTCCCACCCGCGACACCCAGTATTTCGTCAAGGGCCACCCCTACAACGCCGACAACCTCGACGATTTGGAGTTCCCCTCCGATTTCCTGCAGCGGGGGCGTTTCCCCGACGTGTACGGGCCCCAAATCCAGATGCTCAAGCAAGAGGTGGGCGACGAGATGGTCATCTTCGGCGAGTCCGAAGGGGCCTTCACCCTGGCCGCCAACCTGGTGGGCACCGAGCTGTTCATGCGCTGGTGCTTCAAAGACAAGGGCAAGGTGGCCCGGGTGCTGGAGGTGGCCAAGCAGGCGGCCATCGCCGCGGCCAATTGGGCCTTTGACCAGGGCGTGGACTACTACGTATTCGCCGAGCCCACCTCCGGCCCGGCCCTGCTGAGCCCCCGTATGTACAAGAAGATCGTGCTGCCCCTGGAGCAGGAGATCGTCGCGGCCCTCAAGGGACCGGCGGTGCTGCACATCTGCGCCAACACCGACCCGGTCATCGACATGATGTGCGACACCGGGGTCAAGGGCATCTCCATCGAGGAAAAGGCCGACATGAAGGCCGCGGTGGAAAAGGCCCACGCCAAGGACGTGCGGGTATTTGGCAACGTGGCCACCGCCACCACCCTGTTCAACGGCACGCCCCAGGAGTGCTACGACGAGGCGCGCCGGGCCCTGGAGAACGGCACCGACTTCCTGTGCCCCGGTTGCGGTGTGGCTCCCCAGTCGCCGGTCGAGAACCTCAAGCAGCTTCGCAAGGCGCGCGACGACTACTTCGGCCTCCAAAGCGAGTAGCGAGCCGCTGGCTGGCTTTGATGGCGGCCGGTGGTTTGGGAACCCGGCCGACAGGCTCGCCGGCCCGGCATGAAAACCGCTAACCTTCTCCCTATTGCCGCCCCCGTGGCCCAGAGCTGGTCACGGGGGTTTTATTTGCAAGGCGCCCCGCAAGGCCATATCCTAGACGCACCATGAGCTCAGCCAAGGACAAAACCATAGTCTTTCTCGGCTGCCCCCTGGACCCGGACGAACGGCAGGAGGCGGTGGACCAAAAGCAGGCCCGCGCCGGTAGCGGTGCGGGTCGCGACGACCCCTACGCCTGGGTGTTGGCCTTGATCCGCGACGAGGTGGAGCCGTCGGCCTGGCGCGAGGCCGGATGCCTGGCGGTGCCGCCCTGGCTGCGTCCCGTGCCCCCGGCCAGCGAGTTGGGCGTGGTGGTGGTGGACAACTTCGTGCAGTTCATCGACGGCCAGGGCTGCCGGGCGGCGGCCGAGGCCCTGGGCCAGATGGTCGATGAACATGCGGCCGACGCGGTGCCCTGCCTCATCGCGGTGGACCACAGCCTCACCGGCGGGGTGCTGGAGCGCCTGGCCCGGCGCTACGGCGGCGGGAACATCACCTGCGTGGTGCTCGACAGCCACCTGGACGCGGTGCCCACGCCGATCACCGCCGGGGCCATTGCCTACGACCTGGAGACCAACCCCCAGTCGGTCTACGACCCCCGCGATCCCTTTATCACCGGCCGCCCGGACTCCTACAACGCCAGCTCGTTTCTGCACCATCTCATCGACGACGGGGTCCTGCCGGCCAAGAACCTCATCGTGGCCGGCATAAGCGACTACCCGCCCAAGCGCGCCTTTCGCATCAAGGACCCGCGCATCCAGGACTTCACCCGCGTCTACTCCGGCCTGCGCCGCCAGGGCGCACGCATCCTCACCAAGAAAGACCTGGCCGGTGGGGCCGGCAAGCTGGCCGCCGTGTTGGGCCAGGTGAAGACGCCCTATGTCTACGTGTCCATCGACATGGATATCGGCGCGCTCAGTGCCCTGGAGGGGGTGCGCTTCCGCAACTGGCAGGGCCTGGGCGAAAAGCAGATCTACGGCTTGGCCCGGGCCATCGCCGGAGCCCTGGCCGGCGGCCTGGAGCTGGTGGGCCTGGACGTCACCGAGTTCAACCCTCGGCTGACCGAGCCGCCGGACCGCACCTATCGCATCGCCGCCAATCTCATCGAGATGCTCTGCTTCGGCCGGGAGCCGGGGGAGTAGCCCCGCCCCGGGGTACACGCGAGAGAGTCCAACCCTGGGGACGTCTTAGTGGGCCGCGGCCGCCGGCTCGATAACGCTCATGGTGCGCCAGGGGCCATAGCGGTAGCGCAGGTAAAAGGCGGTGCACAGGACCATGAGGTAAGCGGTGGCCAAGAGCCAGGCCCAGACCACCCCGCCGCCGAGCCACACGACGACCAAGTAGGTGGGTAGCACCATCACCCCCAGCGAGAGCGCCGCCACCATCTTCATCACGAAACTGGTGTCGCCGGCTCCCTTGAGCGCCGCCGAGTAGACCAGGCTGGTGCCATCGAAGACCACGTACATGGCCACGAAGCGCAGCAGCAAAACGCCCATCTCGCGGATGCCGGCAAAGCCGGCCGCGTCGCAGGTCCGGGCGCGGAACAAATCCATGAGCCAGCCGGGGAACGCCGCGAACAAGAGGCCCACCAGCCCCACCCAGACCCAGGTGAGATGCAGGGTGCTGGTGGTGGCCGCGGCGGCGTCGGCCGGCCGGCCGGCCCCGATGGCCTGGCCCACCAAGACCACGGCCCCCATGTGGAACCCCACCATGGGCAGGAAGGCCAGGTGGTCCAGGGAAAAAACGATGTTGCTGGCGGCCAGCTCATCGGTGCCCAGCCGGCCGATGATCAGGAAGAAGAAGGCGAAGGCGGCGATCTGTACGAAAAACTGGATGCCGTTGGGCAGGCCAAAACGCAGCAGGCGGCGCATCAGCTCGCCGTCCCAGGCGCGGTTTCGCCACACGCCGAAACGGCGGTCGTTTTCCGGCCGGAAGATGAACAGCCCATAGAGGCCCACCATCACCGCCTGGGAGGCCACCGTGGCCACCGCCGCGCCGACGATGCCCCACTCGGGCAGTATCCACCAGCCGTTGATGAGGGCGTAGTCCAGGGGGATGTTCAGACCCATGCCGATGAAGTTGACGATCATCACCGTTTTGGTCAGCCCCTGGCCCAGGTAAAATGCGCCCAGGCCCCAGGTGAGCAGGTTGAAAACCGCGCCGGCGGTGAGCACCTGGAAATAGATCGCCTCCAGGGGGCGCACCTCCGGGGCATGCCCGGCCAGCTCGAAGATGGGGTCGGCCAAGAAAGAGAGCCCGGCCAGCACGGCGCCGGAGATGAAACAGAAGTAGATGCCCTGCCACAGGGATGCCCCCACCCGGTCCGGCGAACCGGCCCCGATGTACTGGGCCACGAAGGTGCTAATATAGCCGGCCACCCCGAGAAAAACGCTGCTGAGCAGGAAGCTGAGCATACCGCCGGGCACCGCGGCGGCGATGGCCTCCACCGAGTAGTGGGCCAAGAACAGCCGGTCCACGAACTGCATGACCGTCTGGCTGGACATGGAGGCCACCAGGGGCAGGCTTATGGCCAGCACCTGCCGGTAGCCGTTGGGGGCCGACCAACGTTTGATCACCTGGTCCTCCCGGTCCTGCGTTTGCGCGTAAATGGAAACCTATTAGGTAACCGTAGGCTCTACGGCTGTCAACCGCCGGGAGGCAGCCGCAAGAGCGGCGTATTATTTTGGGCTTTTCTTTTAGTTGCCTGAAAACGTAATATAATATGCTTGGGACGATTACCAGGTGATGGTTCCCTTGGCGATCGAGCGATTGTCGGGGGCGAATGTTAAGCAAGGTTATTGAATAAAGGGGTTGTGATGTTGAGGAAATCATCTTCGCCCAGGGAAGAGCACCAACCGGTCCGCTCCAGTCCGGCGGTATCCACCACCCCCACCGCGCCGCAGCGCACGGTGATAGGTGAGCACATCGCCATCGAGGGCGATATCCGCGGCAAGGAAGACCTGATCATCGAGGGGTCGGTCAAGGGCAGCATCTCCCTGCAGGCCCACCACCTCACGGTGGGGCCCAAGGGCAAAGTCGAGGCCGAGATAGACGCCGAGAACGTGACTATCAGCGGTCAGCTCATCGGCAACATCAAAGCCGCCGGCAAAGTGGAGATTACCCGCGAGGCCGATTTCACCGGGGAGATCAAGGCCCGCCGTATCTCGGTGGAGGACGGCGCCTTCCTCAAGGCGGTAATTGAGCTGGAACGCGAGGCCCAGAAGAAACCCACCCCGCTAAACGCCCATGCCGATAAACCGGCCGGACCGAGCTCCAAGGAGGGGCTGGGCGTGGCCGGTAAGCAGCAGGGCGGGGGAAGCTAGCCCTTGAGCGCCTACAGCGGCGCGGCCCGCGACTACGGGGAAGGCCCCGCAGACGTGGCGCCCATCGAATCCTACACCAGCACCACTCTGGCCCGTTTCGGACAGTGGCTGCAGGAGATGGACCGGCCCGAGGTGCTGGACGTGGGACCGGTGTGCGGTGAGAATATCAGCTATTGGGCCCGGCGGGTGCACCGGCTCTACGTCTGTGACCTGTTTTTACGCCTGATGCGAGACCAGGGCCGGGGCCTGGGCATAGAAAAGCTCTGGCGGCACGTGGACTATCCCGCCGCCAGCTTTGACGGCATCGTGGTCTGGGACCTGCCCGACCGGTTGCCCAACCAGGAGTTGGCCTCCCTGGTGCGGTTGACCATGGGGCTGCTGCGCCCCGGCGGCCACTTGGTGGTCTTCGCCCTGGATGAACACACCGGCGGACCGGAGGTGCATTCATTTGTTATCGGTCCCGAGCACCAGGTAACGGTGCGCCCCCAGCCCCACCTGCGCCTGAAGTGGTACCTGCGCCAGAACCGCGAGATACTGGCCCGGCTCTCGGCCTTTAAGCCGATCGGCTCCTACCTGTATCGCAACGGCCTGCGCGAGTTCCTCTTTCGCCGGCCTTAAAACCGCCACGGCCGCGGCGGCTTAAAAACCACCCATCGGGAGGCGGGCGACCGTCGTCCCGGGGGGACGGTCCGTCCTATTTTCCGACAAAGATGATACGGCCCTGGCCGGCGGCCTTGGGTTGGTGGCCAGCGGCCAGCACCGACTCCACCAGGCTCTTTAACGACAGGTAGGTGTTGCGGCGCTTTTGGGCGCGGCCCAGCATGAAGTAGCCGTCGCCGCCGGCGGCCAGGTAGGTGTTAGTGGCCACGCTGTAGACCTTGCGGTCATCCAGGGGAACCCAGCCTCCCCGGCGGTCGGAGACCAACACCTTGGTCACCCGCTCGCCCGGGCGGGCCACGCCGATGGCCTTGCCGTCGGGGCCCTTCTTGATGCGCATGGCCGTCGCCCTGGGGTTCACCCAGTAGCGCAGCCCCGAGACCTGCAGAAAGCGCCCGCTCTTGTCCGGCAGGGCCGACACCCCCCACTCCAGGGCCAGGCGGATATAGCGGCCCTCGATCCTGAGCAGGGTGATGCTGTTGCCAAAGGGGAACATGGTGGCCACGTCGTCGGTGGTGAGGGGGCCGGCCGGAATGATCCGGTTGCCCCGGATGCCGCCGCCGTTTTGCAGGGCCACGTCGGCGCCGGTGCGATAGCGCATGATGTCGCACACGATATCGCCCACCGGGGCCTCGCCGCCGCGCACCGTGGCCGAGCGACAGTCCAGTGGATGGGCCAACTTGGCCAGCACCCGGGCCGGCGGCAGCTTGGCCCGGTAGCCATCTATCAAGGCGGTCACCTGGGGATCGGGCTTTATCTTGGCGTCCAGCAGCAAGGGGTCCCAACGGTAGGAGACCACCCGGCCGCCGTCGCAGTCCAGGTACAGCCGGCCCAGGTAGGCGCCCCGGGTGCCGGTCTGCACGATGATGCAGCGCCCGCCGTCCGGGCGCTGGACCACCGCCTCCTGGCCGGCCAACAGCAGGTCGTGGCTGTGCGCGCCGAGGATCACGTCCAGGCCGGCTACCCGGCTGGCCAGGTACTTGTCCTGGTCCAGGCCGATGTGGGTGAGGGCCACCACCAGTTGGGCCCCCTGGGAGCGCAGCAGCTTGATGCGGCGGCGGGCCGTGGCGGCCAGGTCCTGCTTCACCCGGATGTGGGAGCCGGTCTTGGCGATGGACACCAAGTCCGGGGTCATCAGCCCGAAGAAGCCGATCTTCACCCCGCTCCGGGTGATGATAAGGTGGTCGCGGTAGTGCCGGGCCAGGGGATGGTCCGGCCCCGAGGCGATCATGTTGCTCACCACCAGGCGGTAGCCCAGGTAGCCCAGGCCGCGGCCCAGGACCTTGACCCCCAGGTCGAACTCGTGGTTGCCCAGGGTGCCCAGGTCGATGCCGGCGGCGGTTAGCACCCGGTAAGTGGCCTGGCCCTTGAAGGTCATGAAGTACTTGCCCATGAGGTCGTCGCCGGTGGTCACCGCCAGGACCCGGTCGGGATGGGCCGCCTTTACCGCCTTGATCACCGCGGCCAGGCGGGCCATGCCGCCGGCGCGCACCTTGCGGGTTTTCCCGCCGGCGCGCAGGGTGATGACGTAGGGCTCCAGTTGGCTTTGCAGGTCCGAGGTGGTGAGGAAGATGATCGACCGGGGCGCGGCCTCGGCCACGGCGGCCCACAGACTAACCAGTAGAACCAACAGCATGGTCCTGGGCCAGGCGGCTGGTCTCATGCTTCGCTCCAAGTGCAAATAATCGGGTTGCGGTTATCAGGGTTCGTGATGGCCGATGCTGGAGGCGGCGCGGACCAGGCGATCACCACCGGCTCTCTTGGCTTCGTACATGGCCAGGTCGGCCCGCTTTAAAAGCCCGTCGTGCCGTTCACCTTCCACCAACTGGGCCACCCCCAGGCTGATGGTCACTGGCTTGACGTTATTGCTCTTGTGGGCCGGCATGACCTTGGCCCATTGCCGGTTGAAATTCAACCGGAAACGCTCGGCGGCCTTCACCGCCCGGGCGATGGCGGTTTCCACCATTAGTACCACGAACTCGTCACCGCCCATGCGGAAAAGGTGGTCGTGGGACCGGAACGATTGGCTGGCGCAGGTAGCTACCAGGCGCAGTACGTTGTCCCCTTCCTGGTGGCCTAAAGTGTCGTTGAACGGCTTGAAATGGTCCAGGTCGAAATAGACGAGGCTAAGCGGCCGGCCGTAACGTTCACTGCGCCGAATCTCATCGCTCACCACGCAGTAAAAATGACGCCGGTTGTAGAGGCTGGTGAGGCTGCAGGTGATGGAGAGTTGGCGCAGCTCGCGCTCCATTTGCTTGCGCAGGCTCAGGTCGTGGAAAAAGCCCACGCTGCCCACTTCTTTACCGTTTTCAAAGAGCAGGGTAGCCGACAAACGGATGGGAACCCGGTGGCCGGAGCGGTGTCGTATCTCGATCTCCAACTCGTCCAGGCAGCCGGGACCGCCGTAGTCGTCCGAGTATATCTTGCGCTTCAGCTCACGGGCGTCGTCCATGGATTTGTAAAACAGGTTGCCGATGTTAACCCGGTTGATTACTTCCCGGGCGCTGAAGCCGCTTAGACGTTCGGCGGCCTCGTTGAATAATATGATGGTGCCGTCACGGGCGATACCTACGATAGCATCCGGGCACAGCGATACCAGGTTTTGGAAATACTCCTTGCTGGCCAGGAACTGTTCTTCGTGAAGGGATTCCTGACGATTGTCCTGTTGGCTTTGCAACTTCATTTGCGCCTAATCCCGGTAAAAGCCATGTTCTAACCGATGCGCTATTTTTGACGCCGTACATATTTTCCACTATATAGCAACAAAAAATTGAGCGCAAGTCCCATTATAGAAACATAGTGAGAACAAGTCCTCCAGGCCGGTAACATATTGCAGGAAAACTTGGCCGTCCGGCGCCTTTGCCGGTACGGCAGGCGTAACATGCTGATTGTCTTGTTGTTTGGTGATGGAAAGTCAAGGCGGGCCACACCGCACCGGCCGGAGCCCTCGGTAAGACCATGGTATTTCGGCACAGTTGCCGGGCTAGAAAGCCCTCTGCTTTTGCCTCGCGACCGTCAGCAGGGACGTAGCCCACCGGGCCCTGGCGGGGGGGTGCGGCCCGTTTGCGGTCCGCGGCAAGGGCTTTATTTGGCCTGGTAGCGGTTGGGGTCGTCGAAGACGTCGATGGCCAAGCAGCGGGTGATGACCCGGGCGCTGTGTTCCTCGCCGTCGGCGATGTGGTAGGTGTCGCCCCGGCGCAGGGTCCGGGTCGCTCCACCGATGGTCAACTCCAGCTCGCCGTCGACCACGATACCCCACTGGGCGCAGTGGCTGTGCGGCGGCACCGAAGCCCCGGCCGGCAGCGAAAAAAAGACCGCCTGGGCCTGGGGGGCGGCGAGCAGGTGGGCCTCCACCCCTTCAAAAGGGATATCGGGCTGGGGCAGGGCCTTGATGAACTCGGCGTAGTCTGGCTGCTTTTGGCTCATGACATATCTCCCGCTCTGGCCCGTTGGCGCCGGGCCTCTTTGTATCTAAAGAAGATAACGCATTGTTCGCGGAACTTGCAGTGTTGCCGGGGCTGGGCGCACTGGGGGTCGTGCTCCAGGCAGTGCTGGCAGAGCCCGTAGCCCATTTTTTGGCAGTTGACCACCGAGGGCCTCTCGGGGTGATAATGGCAATGATCCTGTTGCTCCATGAGGTCTCCTGCTGAGGGATAAACTTTTTTCTAGCACAGGCCCGGGGTCGCGGCAACCGGGCAATCTTGACTTGGCCGGTCCCCTTTGGGATAATCAGCCGGCGCCGGTAAGGGTTTTTTACCGTTAAGCAGGGGAGTTAGCTTGCGTATTCTGGTAACGGGCGCAGCGGGTTTCATCGGGTCCCACTTTGTGCGCCATATCCTGGCCCACCACACCGACGACGAGGTGCTAAACCTCGACGCGCTCACCTATGCCGGCAACCTGGCCAACCTGGCCGACCTACCGGAGGAGCAGGCCCGGCGCTACCGGTTCGTTAAGGGCGATGTCACCGACGACGCGTTGGTGGCCCAACTGGTGGACCAGGCCGAGGCGGTGGTGCATTTCGCGGCCCAGACCCACGTGGACCGCTCCATCGACGATCCCCAGGCGTTTATGCGCACCAACCTGTGGGGCGCCCAGACCCTGCTGGAGGCGGCCCGCCGGGCTTGGTCGGGCCGGCAGGACCGGCGCCTGGTGCTGGTCTCCACCGACGAGGTCTACGGCGCCCTGGAGCTGGATGACCCCCGCCGCTTTGACGAAGACTGGCCCCTGGCCCCGCGCAGTCCTTACAGCGCCTCCAAGGCGGCCGCCGACCACCTGGCCCTGGCCTACTATCACACCTACGGCCTGCCGGTGATGATCACCCGTAGCTGCAACAACTACGGCCCCAACCAGTTCCCGGAAAAGCTCATTCCCTTGATGATCCTAAACGCCCTGGCCGGCCGCGAGCTGCCCCTGTACGGTGACGGCCGCCACGTGCGCGACTGGATACACGTCAGCGACAACTGCCGGGCTCACGACCTGGTGCTGCGCGGCGGCGCGCCCGGCCGGGTCTACAACGTGGGGGCCGACAGCCAACGCTCCAACCTGGAGGTGGTACGCCTGGTCCTGGCCCTGGTGGCCGAGCGCGCTGGGCGGCCGCCCCAGGAGATGATGGGGCTGATCAAGCATGTGAACGACCGGCCGGGCCACGACCGGCGCTACGCCCTGGACACCTCCCGCCTGGTGCAGGAGCTGGGCTTCGCCCCCCGGGTGAACTTCAAAGACGGCCTGGCCGACACCATCGGGTGGTACGTGGACAACCCCGAGTGGTGCCGGGCGGTGACTTCCGGCGCCTACCGGGAGTATTACCAAAAGATGTATGATGGCCGCTGACAAGGTTCTGGTCCTGGGCCACACCGGGCTGGTGGGCCGGGCGGTGATGGCCGCCAGCGGCGGGCGGTATCTCGCCCCGGCCGGGGGACGCCGGGAGTTCGATCTCACCCGGCCCCGCAGTATGCAGCGGCTGCTGGAGCGCACCCGGCCGGCGGCGGTGATCAACTGCGCCGGCTTCACCGACGTGGACGCCTGCGAGTCCCAGCCCGAGCTGGCCATGGCCGTCAACGCCGCGGGACCCGAGGCCCTGGCCGCAGCCTGCGCCCGGGTGGGGGCCCACCTGGTGCACCTGTCCACCGACTTCGTCTTTGGCCCGGGTCACCGCCGGCCCATCAGCGAGAGCGACCCGCCGGCCCCGCTGAACCACTACGGCCGCTCCAAGCTGGCCGGGGAGAGGCGGGCGGCCGCGGCCTGGGACCAGTGCCTGGTGGTGCGCGTGGCCTGGGTATTTGGACCGGCCAAGCCCACCATGGTCGATAAAATGCTGGCGCGGGCGCGCCGGGGAGAGAAACTGCGGGTGGTGACCGACCAGGTGGGTAGCCCCAGCTACAGCCGGGACCTGGCCCCGGTGTTGCTGGAGCTGGCCCGGCGGCGGGTCACCGGCATCCTGCACCTGGTGAACCAGGGACAGGTGTCGCGCTTCGGCCTGGTGGTCCGGGCCCTGGAGCTGGCCGGCCTGGACCCGGCCCTGGCGGAGCCGGTGGACAGCCGGGAGCTGGGCCTGCCGGCCCGGCGGCCGGAATACTCGGTCTTGGACTGCCGGCGCTTGCGGCGGGTGTACCCGGCCGGGCTGCCCGCCTGGACCGACGCCTTGGCCCGTCACTTGGGGGTAAAACCAGAGGGGGACAACGACTGATGAGGGTACTGGTTACCGGCGGCGGCGGCTTTATCGGCTCACACCTGGTGCGCCGGCTTTTGGAGCAGGGGCACGACGTCTTGTGCCTGGACAACTTCTTTACCGGGTCCAAAGACAACATCATCGACCTGCTGCCCGACCCGCGCTTCGAGCTCATCCGCCACGACGTGGTGGAGCCCATCCTGCTGGAGGTGGACCAGATATACAACCTGGCTTGCCCGGCCAGCCCGGTGCACTACCAGTACAACCCGGTCAAGACGGTGAAGACCAACGTAATGGGTACCCTCAACATGTTGGGGCTGGCCAAGCGGGTGGGGGCGCGCATCCTGCAGGCCTCCACCAGCGAGGTCTACGGCGACCCCCAGGTCCATCCTCAGCCCGAGAGCTACTGGGGCCACGTCAACCCCATCGGCCGGCGCTCCTGCTACGACGAGGGCAAGCGCCTGGCCGAGACCCTGATGATGGACTACCACCGCCAGAACCAGGTGGACATCTGCATCGTGCGGATATTCAACACCTACGGGCCGGCCATGGCCGTCGACGACGGCCGGGTGGTCTCCAATTTCGTGATCCAGGCGCTCAAGGGCCAGGACCTGACCATTTACGGCGAGGGTAAACAGACCCGCAGCTTCTGCTACATCAGCGACATGGTCGAGGGCCTCATGGCGGCTATGGCCGCCCAAGACTTCACCGGGCCGGTGAACCTGGGCAACCCCACCGAGTTCACCATGCTGGAGCTGGCCCGACAGGTGCTGGAGCTCACCGGTTCGTCGAGCCGGCTGGTATTCGCGCCGCTGCCCGAGGACGACCCGGCCCAGCGCAAGCCCGAGATCACCCTGGCCCGCGATTGCCTGGGCTGGAGCCCCACGGTGGACCTGCAGGAGGGCCTTGAGTCCACCATCAACTACTTCCGCGCCCAATTGGGGCTGGATTAAACCCACGGTGATTTCCCGCCGGCGCCCGGAGTATCGGCCGCAAGAGATATTAAGATCGCGGCGCTGAATTGACGGCATCCCCTGCGGTGTGGCCGGGCATGGGACCGGCGGAGTATACCGGACAAAATAATTGCCGCCGATGCGGTTGTCATGGGAGTGGTATCAGGTGAGATTATTCCGCAGTAATGTTTTCTTTATAACGGTCATAGTCATGGTATGCGTTACGGTTGTATTGGCGCTACCTCGCCGTACTTTTGCCGATAATTGTGGCATCCGGGGTGATTTTAAAGAAGACACCATGCGTAGTGTTATTATAGATATTGTTATCAAGCCATCCTTATCCCTGGCCGGCAAACAAAAACTTGGCCATTTGAGTGAACGCGCTGTAGGTGTTGCCATTGCCGCCATATTCCGCAATAGAAATCCTGCAACTTGGCCGAGATGGGCCCATGCTATAGTTGATAAAAGTCCCTGGTTCGGTAAAAATATTCTCTACCACCTAGGCTTCATATACGATGTTACTAAATTGGCTTACGACTATGCCCGTGGGCGACAAGTTCGCGCTGGCGTCGCGCTGCTTGGGGCCAACCAGTTGTTCACATCCCTATGGCCCAAGGTCGCGGCGGAACTGGGCGTGGCGGGAAGCGTCTCCGAAGTGGCGGCCCAGGGGGCTTTAGTGTGGGCGACCGCCATGTTATCCTATAATATAGCGAGTCACTACGCATCTCAATGGCGGGATTGGAGGCGCTACTATGAGTGCCATAGTTTTTTACGGCAATTTGTTCGCATCCACGAAGTGCCGGGTTTTCTTGCCAAATCTAAAGAAGATATTGTAAAACATTTTATCGGGCGAATGATGGCCTTGGACAAGGCTTACATTTTCGCGATGCGCTGCTATTTAAAAATCCGGCCTGAGCATGAGCGGTTTGCTCTCCCTCCTGTTAATATTACCTTTTGGAATATGCATCGGCAGGTTGATTTCAATATAAAGGTGCAGAATGACCCTCAGTTCAGAGGGCGGGTGTATGCGGCGGTTGAAAGGCTTTACCGTACGTTTGGTTTGTTCAGGACTAAGATATTGCTAGATCGTATTATGGCACAACCCAAGATGCAGGTTGCGGACGCGATATTACAATATGTTAAAAACAAACATCTACGTGCGGCAGTGTGTAATGAATACCGGCGACGCGTGAAAAAGCAACCGCCCATTCCTGCCACCACGTTCCCTGAACCGGGTAGGTGTTACGGCCCGGTCATCGTGGGAGACCTTTGTCCTGGGGAGCTCGGTTTTTCAATCCCTAGTGGAACAAGATGTGAATATCAATTTATCCCTTGTCCGCAAGGCGGATATCAGGTCATCAGGTGTCCTGGATGCCCGGAGGTTGGAATAATCAGGGCGAGATAATAGAAGGTGCGAAGTAACCCAATATGGCGGCCACTATACCAGCGATACCCCGGGACGGGATTCGCACCTGCCGATCACCGGGCCCCGCCCTTGTGCCGCCATAACGTCCTGGGGTAGCATTACCCGAACCTACAACCGGTACCGGACACGCCGCGGCCCGAAGCGCGAATCCGGCCGCGGCGCGGGAAGACGCATGCGCGCCGTACAGACCTCCTCCCACCACCCACCACCCGTCCCACGCCGCTGGCATGCCCGGCCGGCGGCCCCGGCCTGGCCCTGGCTGCTGGCCGCCGCGCTGCTGTTGGCCCTGGCCGCGCCCGCCCCGGCGGCCGCCGTGCATCACCGCCCCAAGCTGGGGCTGGCCCTGTCCGGCGGCGGGGCCAAGGGCATGGCCCATATCGGCATCCTGCAGGTGCTGGAGGACATGGGGGTGCGGGTGGACTACATCGCCGGCACCTCCATGGGCGCCATCATCGGCGGGCTCTACGCCGCCGGCTACTCCCCGGCCCAGATGCTTAAGATCGTGCAGCACGTGGACTGGGCCGACGCCTTTTCCTCCAACCCCCGCCGGCGGCTGCTGCGCTACGACCAAAAAGGCAAACAGGCGCGCTACCTGTTCGAGGTTGGCCTGGCCGGCGGCAAGCTGGAGCTGCCCACCGGCATCCTGGCCGACTACAAGCTGATGGCCCTGCTCAATCGCTACTGCCTGCCGGTGGACGACATCGCGAGCTTTGACAAACTGCCCATCCCCTTCCGGGCCGTGGCCACCGATCTCACCACCGGCCAGAGGGTGGTCCTGGGCCGCGGCAGCCTGGCCCAGGCCATGCGGGCCTCCATGTCCATCCCCTCCATCTTCCCGCCCTTTGAGCTGGACGGTCGCCTGCTGGTGGACGGCGGCCTGGTGGAAAACCTGCCGGTGCAGACCGTGCGGGACATGGGGGCCGACGTGGTCATCGCGGTGAACGTGGGCTCTCCCCTGCGCAAGAAGGACCAGTTGGGCAACTTCCTGGCCGTGCTGGACCAGATCACCACCTTCCAGATCGTGGCCTCCACCCGCCGCCAGGCCAAGCTGGCCGACCTGGTGATCACCCCGGTGCTGGGCAAAATCGGCACCGCCAGCTTTGATGAGCCCAAGAAGATCTACCTGGTGGGGCTAAAGGCCGGCCGCCGGGCCCGGGCCAAGATAGCCGCCCTGCTCAAGCGCAAAGGCGTGCCCCTGGGCGCCGCCCCGCGCCGGCCGCTGCATGAGCCCAAGACCATCCGGGTGGGCCGGGTGACTTTTAAGGCGCCCAAGGCGTTGACCCTGGACCTTGGGAGCATCGTGGGGATAAAGACCGGCCAGGTGGTGGCCGCCGATGAGCTGGACGCCGCGGTACAGAAAATCTACGGACTGGGGCTTTGCAAGTCGGTATATTACCGGGTGCGCACCAGGCCCGACGGCGTCTCGGATATTCATTTTATCCTCAAAACCGAGGCCAAAAACGAGCTGAGCGCCCGGGTGGGCTTTACCCTCAACACCAGCACTAATCGTTCGCCCGACTACACCTTCCGGTTCAACGTCACCTATCCCGCCCTGTTTGACAGGCTGGGGATGGCCGAGATGGACCTGGTCCTGGGCAAGGACTACGGCGTCCGGTTCCGATGGCGCATACCCAGCAAACGCTACTTTATTATCCCGGAGCTCTTTTACACTTCCAATGTGTACGAGATATACCAGGGCAGCCATATCATCTCCGAGTACATCGTCGATACCGTCGCCGGCGGCGTGGACGCCGGGTGGTACTTCGGGTCCACCGGCATGGTCTCGCTGGGCTACCAGGCCAAGTGGGTCAAGGTGCGGCCCCGCATCGGCTCCCAAGACCTGCGCCGCGAAAGCGACTTCCTGGCCGGGCTGCGCCTGCGCCTGGGGGTGGACCGCCTGGACCAATACCCCTACTCGCGCCGGGGGCTGCGCAGCCGCTTGGAACTGGAATGGATGCACCGGTCCCTGGGCTCGGAGGTCAACTATCTCAAGGCCACCTGGGACGCCCGCCTGGCCATTTCCCTGGACAAGCGCAACACCTTCATCCCCAACCTCACTTTGTCCAGCGCCTTCAACACCGATTCGCCGGCCTCCCAGTGCGAGGTCTTCGGCGGCTTCCCCGGCTTTTGGGGCTATTCCTGGGAGGAGTTCATCGGGCACGAGATCATGCGGTTCCAACTACTCTATAATTTTAGGTTCACGGAAAACCTCATCCTGATGACCGCGGTGAACGTGGGCGGCGCCTGGCGGGACCTGAGTGACCTGCGCGACCACCTCACCCGGCTGTACTGGGGGGGCGGGGTGGGCCTGGGCTGGTCCACGCCCCTGGGTCCCCTGAACCTGGTCTTCGGGGTGGGCGACGGTGGCCGCTACCAGCTCTACCTCACCTTTGGCGTGCTGTACTAGGGCCGGTGGGAGCAGATCGTTGTCATGAGTCGTCGTTATCCTCAGCGGCCCATCGTGGGGGTGGGCGCGGTGGTGCTGGCCGGTGAGCTGGTGCTGCTTATCAAGCGTGGGGTCGAGCCCTCCAAGGGACTGTGGTCCATCCCTGGCGGCGCGGTGGATATCGGCGAATCGCTGGAGGACGCCTGCGCCCGCGAGGTGGCCGAGGAGACCGGCATAACCGTGACCGTGGGTCCCCTGGTGGAGGTGGTGCAGCGGGTGCTGCGCGATGACCGTGGCAGGGTGGAGTATCATTATATACTGGCCGACTATCTTTGCCGCGCCGAGGCCGCCGAACCCGTTGCCGCCGACGACGCCGCTGAGGCCCTCTGGGTGGCCTTGGATCAAATCGACGCCATGGGGCTTACCCCCGACACCGCGGCGGTGATCCGCAAGGCCGCGGCCATGAACCGTTGCCCCGGGGTATAAACCGCGCGTTCTTCAGTTGACAGGCTCGTGCTTTTATTGCTAAAGTGCGGCTGCTTTTCGGCGACGTTCAAAAAGCGCTCGCCGCAAACCATAAGGGTTTTCAAGGTGGTGCAGAAGGGGTCCAGGTGGCCTTTACTGGGCCGGTAAAAGTGAAAGTGGGGACAAGCGACTTGCGGCGGGGCCGAGGCCCTAAGGTGGGGGGAAGCGTCCTCATTTAGGAAAACCCGCAGTAGTCATGGCCCCTGACGGGTCGATTAATATCCACACTAGAGGCTTGGGTCACATGACAGAACAAGGGCATGAACACAAGAGGCGGTCCCCGGCGGACTGGTGGCTCTTTGTGGTGGGTTTGGTGCTCTTTTCGGCCATAGGATGGGTGGTGACGCCCGCCATAATCTATGCCGAGAAACCCCAACCCCTGAACTTCAACCACAAGCTGCACGGCCCCGATGGCGATGCCGGCAAGAGTTGCGAGGATTGCCATTCCTTCCGCGACGACGGCTCTTTCGCCGGCATCCCCAGGGTGGAAAGTTGCCTGGAGTGCCACGAAGAGGTGATGGGCGAGACGCCCGACGAGAAGAAGCTGGTTGAGGTATACATCAAGGGCAAGAAGCCCATTCCCTGGCGGGTCTACGCCAAGCAGCCGCCCTGCGTGTACTTCTCCCACGCCGCGCACGTCAAGAACGCGGGCATGGAGTGCACCGAGTGCCACGGCGACCACGGCACCACCGAAAAGCTGCGCCCCTACCAGGAGAACCGGCTCACGGGTTACAGCCGGGACATCTGGGGGTGGGCCATACACGGTTGGGCCGATCCGCCCGAGCGCATGAAGATGGACGACTGCGCCGACTGTCACCGTGAAAACGGTGTGCGCGAAGCCTGCTTTGTCTGCCATAAGTAGGCCAGAATTATTTATGCTGGGAGATTTCTCAGATGGATTGGGATAGACGAGCTTTTGTCAAGTTCGCTGTTGGTGGCGTAACCGGCCTGCACCTGAGCCCGCTGGTCTGGAAACTGATGGACGACGTGTCCATCTGGACCCAGAACTGGAGCTGGGTGCCCAACCCGGCCGACGGGGCCCTGGCCAAGGCCAACAGCTTTAATCCGGCCACCGGCACGGCGGTGAAGGTCCGGCTCATCAACAGCCGGATCATCCCCAAGGACGCCTACAACCCCGACGGCAAGGCGCCGCGCACCCGGGCCATCCGGGTGGAGGGCAACCCCGAGTATCCCCTGGGCCTGGGCATCGGCGGCGTGGTTCCCCAGGACGCCAGTGCCCTGCAAAACGCCTACTTGGGCGACGTGCGGGTAAAGGCTCCCATGGTGCTGGACAAGACCACCGGGGTGTACAAGGAGATAAGCTGGGGCGCGGCCATCGACATGGTGGCCGGCAAACTGGCCCAGCTCAAAAAGGCCGACCAGGCCCAGCGCGTGGTGGCCTTTGGCGACAACCCCGACAACACTACCGGCCAGATTCTCAAGGCCTTCATGGCCGCCTACGGATCGCCCAACCTGGCCTTCGCCCCCCGGGCCGAGGACACCTTGGCCCTGGCCGCCGGCCTGATGCTGAGCCAACCGGAGATCGGCTTCGACCTGCTGGGCGCCAAGTACATCCTCTCCCTGGGCACCCCGCTGCTGGAGGGCTTCGGCGCGCCGGTGGCGGTGCGGGCGGCGTTCACCAAGTGGCGCCAAGGCGGCGCCAAGCTGGTGCAGGTGGAGGACCGGGCATCGGTCACCGCCTCCCAGGCCGCCAAGTGGGTGGCCTGCGCCCCGGGCAGCCAGGGCGTGCTGGCCCTGGCCATGTGCCAGGTGCTGCTGGCCAAGGGCCTGGCCGCCGAGGGTTCTCTAAACGGCCTGGATGATTTCAAGGCCCTGGTGGACAGCAAGTTCACCCCCAAGGCCGCGGCGCACGCCACCGGGCTGAAACCGGTGGCCATCGAGGCCCTGGCCGTGGAGTTCGGCCAAGCCAAGCAGGCGGTGGCCGTATGCGGACCGGGCCCCGGCAACGAGCCCGGCCGCCTGGGCGATTTCATGGCCGTCTTGGCCCTCAACGCCCTCAAGGGCAACCTGGGCAAGCCCGGCGGCGTGGTGGTGCGTGGCGCCCTGCCGCTCAAGCCGCTGGCAGCGCCCGCGGGCGCCTCGGCCGCGGGGCTCAAGGGCGCGGCCCGGTACGCGGGCCACAGCAACCCGCTGACTATGGCCGCCGCGGCCTTGGCCGGCGATCCCTACAAGCCCAAGATGGCCATCATCGCCGGGGCCAACCCGGCCTACCGCGGACCCCAGGCCGGCACCTTCGCCAAGATGCTGCGCCAGGTGCCCTTCGTGGTGGCCATCTCCTCGTACCTGGATGAATCGGCCACCCTGGCCGACCTGCTGCTGCCGGCCGGCACCTTCCTGGAAAGCTGGGGAGATGCGGTTACGCCCTACGGCCAGGCCCAGGCCTCCTACGGCTTGCACAAGCCGCTGCTCAAGATCCAGCCCAAGTCCAAGGCGGTGGGCGACGCCCTGCTGATGCTGGCCGCCAAGCTCGGCGGCGAAGTAGCCGCGGCCTTGCCCTACAAGTCCATGGCCGAGGCCCTCAAGGCCCGCCTGGGCGACGGCTTCAAGAAGGTGGCCGAAAAAGGTTGGTGGGTGCAGGAAAAGGTATCCTACGGCTTTAACGGGTCGGTGGATTTGCAGGCGGCCACCATCGCCAAGAGCCTGGGCCACCAGGCGGCCTCCCACGGCCACTCGCTCACCCTGGCGGCGGTGCCCTCCCTGCGCACCTGCAACAACTCCGAACCCATCACCCCGCACATGATCAAGATACTCACCGACGACACCCTGCGCTTCAAGGACCAGACGGTGGTAGAGATCAACCCCGAAACGGCCAAGCACCTGCACCTGCACGACGGCGACCTGGTCACGGTGGACTCCACCGAGGGCGGGTTCCAGGCCAGGGTCAAGTTCTTCGCCGGCGCCCGGCCGGGCATGCTCTACATGCCGGTGGGGCTGGGGCACACCGCCTTCGGCTTCTACCGCAGGGGCAGGGGCGGCAACTACAACGCCGTGGCCAAAGCCGAGGCCGACGCGGTCACCGGCCTTCCCGTGTGGGGGCTGACCCCGGTTCACGTGAGAAAGGTTTAGGGGGTAGCCATGCCTGTTGCCACTGGAGAACATCTGTACGGAATGGTCATAGACGTGGATAAGTGCACCGGTTGCGGTGCCTGCTCTGTGGCCTGTATGTCCGAGAACAACATCGGGACCCTGCCGGACGAAACCGACAAAATCCGCTCCATCACCTGGTTGCGGGTCTACCAGATAGATAACGGCCGGCCCTATCCCGATACCGAGGTGGCCTTCTTCCCCCGGCCCTGCATGCACTGCGGCGGTAGCTGGGGAGGCTTCTTCCAACAAGACGCCGACCCCGAGGGGCACCACACCCCCTGCGTGTCGGTGTGCCCGGCCACGGCCACCGACTACGACGACGAAACCGGTATCGTCAGCCAGATACCCACCCGCTGCATCGGGTGCCGGTATTGCGTGGCGGCCTGTCCCTACCACGCGCGCTACTTTAACTGGTACGACGTGCCCTGGCCCGGGGGACTGGAGCAAAGCCTCAGCCCCTACGTGGCGCCTCGTATGCGCGGGGTGGTGGAAAAGTGCACCTTCTGCTACCACCGCTACCAGCAGGCCAGGGACAAGGAATTCGCCGGCGGTGAGTTCGGCGAAATGGATTACCAAACCGCTTGCACCGAGGCCTGCCCCTCGGGGGCCATCACCTTTGGTGATCTGAACAACCCGGAGCACCAGGTGTCCAAGCTGCTCCGGCAGAGGCACAAGCATGCCTTCCGCCTGTTGGAAAGGCTGGGCACCAACCCCAAGGTCTACTACATGACCAAGCGGGAGTGGGTGCGTAAGCGAGCCGATAACTACCTGCCCGGCGAAAAGATTCATCGTTTCGCCGTGGGCAGTTAACCATTTTGTGAGGTCAGCAAATGTCAGCCCTTGACGATTCGAGGTTCTGGCCCGAAGGGGTTAAGCGTTGTTCGCCCGAGAGGTTCGGCCTATGGATGCTCTGCTGCGGGGCCCTGCTTGCCTGGGCGCTGTTGTCGGCCTTCCTGTGCCTCTATAAGGGCCTAAACCAGACCGCCATGAACGACTACTTCGCCTTTGGCGTGTGGATCGTGGTGGACCTGGCCATCATCGCCCTGGGCGCCGGAGCCTTTTTCACCGGCTTCCTAACCTATCTCCTGCGCACCGATGAGTTGAAAAACATCATCAACGCCGCGGTGATCATAGGATTCATCTGCTACTCCGGCGCGATCCTGATGCTGGGCATCGACATCGGGCAGCCCATACGCGGCTGGTTCGGTTTCTGGCACGCCAACGTGCACTCCATGCTCACCGAGGTGATGTTCTGCATCACCACCTACCTGATTGTGTTGATCATCGAGTTCGTCCCCCTGATCCTGGAGAACCGCCAGATCAACAAGATTCCCGAGTTCAACGTCTTCGCGCATCACCTGCACCGCATCATGATCGTCTTCGCCGGCACCGGCACCTTCCTGAGCTTCTTCCACCAGGGCTCCCTGGGCGGTATGTACGGGGTGCTCTACGCCCGGCCCTTCGCCTTCCGCGAAGGCTTCATGATCTGGCCCTGGACCTTCTTCCTGTTCATCCTCAGCGCCATCGCCTCCGGGCCGTCGTTCACCACGCTGATCGTGATGCTCACCGAAAAGGTCTCCGGCCGCCGCCTCACCAGTCACAAGGTGAAGATGCTCATGGCCAAGATCAGCGGCGGGTTGCTCACCTTCTACGTGCTGCTCAAACTGGCCGACACCTACTACTGGGCCCAGGTCACCTCGGCCAAGGCCGGTGTGCCTTTCTCCTTCTTCTACTCCGACGGCCCCTACGGCATATGGATACTTATCCTGGAGATCGTGGTGGGCGGCATCATCCCGGCGGCCATGCTGCTGGCGCCCATGGTGCGCAAGCGCTACGGCCTGCTGGCCCTGGCCATGGTGCTCAACTGCTTCGGCGCGGTGATGAACCGCTTCGTTATGACCATCCAGACCCTGGCCATTCCGGTGCTGCCCTTTGAGAAGTTCATCGGGTACCTGCCCACCTGGCAGGAGTGGGGCATCGCCGCCGGTGTGGTGGGCTACGGATTCATCATCTACTCGCTGGCCTATCGCTACCTGCCGGTCTTCCCACAAGAGCCGGAATTGAACAAGGGCTAAGGAGGTTAACCCATGTTACCGTTTGCTTTTGAATGGCATTGGGACGTTGGCCACATCGTCTTCATGGGCCTGTTCTACCTGGCCCTGATGGTGATCACCACCGGCCTCAACTACGCCCTCTTGGCTTCCATGAAGGATCTCGCCATTGGCAAGACCTACTCCCACGACCACGGCCATGACCACGAGGACCAGGCCGAGGCCGAAGCCACCGCCGAGGCCTAGGAGGCGAGTCAGCGAACACGGACGCGAGTCAGCGAGCGAGAGC
>JAMOVV010000072.1 GCA_027067385.1 Desulfarculaceae bacterium | reverse complement strand
ACACCAAAGAACTACTTTATACGGGATGGCCCAAGGCCGGCGCCCCCCGGCGCTTTGGCCCATCCCCCTATAAAACCATGGGGGTTTGGCTGGACACCTGGTTTTCAAACCCCGGGAATCGCCGGGAGCGAAAGCGCGCCAGCCCTCCCGGCCCCCGGCGTCCTCACGCACCTTCCAAGTAATCGGCGATGGCGCCGTCGTATTTATTAGTCAGGCGGAAGGCCTTGGCGGCCAAGCGCCGGCGGGTCTCCAGGGTGGTGGAGCCGTCGTTGGCCTGCATCTCTCGCAAAACAACGGCGTAGTCAGCCGGGTCGGTGACCACGGTGACGTCGGCGTGGTTCTTGGCCGAGGCCCGGATGAGGGTTGGTCCGCCGATATCGATATTCTCGATGGCGTCTTCAAAGGTGCAGCCCTCTTGGGCGATGGTGGCCTCAAAGGCGTAGAGGTTTACACAGACCAGGTCGATGGTGGCGATGTGCTGCTGGGCCAGTTGCTCGCGGTGGCTGGGGTCGTCGCGGCGGGCCAGGATGCCGCCGTGCACCACCGGGTGCAGGGTCTTCACCCGGCCGTCGAGCATCTCCGGAAAACCGGTGAGCTGGCTCACGTCGGTCACCTGGAGCCCGCCCTCGCGCAGCACCCGGGCGGTGCCCCCGGTGGAGATGAGCCCCACGCCCATCTCGGCCAGGCCGCGTCCAAACTCCACCAGTCCGCCTTTATCGGTTACGCTCAAAAGAGCCCGCATAATCTTTCGGTTCATCGGGTTATTCTCCGCTGCAAAGGGTATACCCCCTTCTAGCAAAAGGCGCTTTACGGGGCAAGGGCTAAGCGCCCCGCCGCCGCGGACCGGCTTGACTAAACCGCGGACCCCGTGTCATTCTTAAAGCCGGTCCCGCGCGGCGCGCCATAGGATAACGCGCGAGGAACCCAATTCTTTATCAATCCGCTATCGCTGATGAAACACCGGCCGGCCATGCCGGCAGCGAGGATGGGGACATGATACCACTGATCGCCTTTTGCGGGGCGTCGGGCAGCGGCAAGACCACCCTGGCCAGCGCGGTGATCCGCTGGTTTGGCCAGCGCGGCTACCGGGTGGGGGCCATCAAGCACCACGGCCACCCGGGGGCAGTACAGCGGGTGGAGGCCGGCAAGGACACCGAGCTGCTTAGCCAGGCCGGGGCCAACCCGGTGGCCCTGTGCCACGGAGGCGGGGTGGATATCTCCATCGACGCCGAGGACTCGCCCTGGGGACCGGCCGCCGTGGCCGGGGCCTTCATGGCCGGGTTGGACCTGGTGGTGGTCGAGGGGTTCAAGAATTCCCGGCTCGACAAGATCGAGGTGGTCGGCGCCGGCCGCCAGCCCATGCTGCCCTCCGGCGGACGCTTGGTGGCCATCGCCGGGGTGGAGGGAGCCGGGCGCCAGGCGGCCGAGGCCAGGCAAATACCCTGGTTTGACGCCGGGGATGCGGACGCCGTGGGCCGCTTCATCCGCGGGCGCATGAAAAAGTCCCAACCGGCCCCCGGCGACGTGCGCCTTACCATCGACGGGCGCCAGATGCCGCTAAATGACTTTGTACAAAAGATAATCGCCAATGTTGTCCGGGGCATGCTCGGCAGCCTCAAGGGCGGCGAGGTAGACGGCCCCCTGGAGCTGCATATTGACTGAGGACCTCTTCGCCCCGGCCCCGCCCGGACCCGACGACCCGGTGGACCTGTCTTCGGCCCCCCTGCCCACCGTGGAGGAGGCCCGCCTGCTCTGGGACCGTTTTGGCATGCTCGATAACATCCGGGCCCACTCCGATAAGGTACGCCTGGTGGCCCTCACCCTGGCCGACTGGCTGGCCGAGGCCGGCATCCCGCTTAGGCGGCGGGCGGTGGAGGTGGGGGCGCTGTTGCACGACATCGCCAAGACCGCCTGCCTGGGAACCGAGCGCCGCCACGACCGCGAAGGCCAGGAAATCCTTAACGGCTTGGGATATCCCCAACTGGGACGCCTGGTGGCCCGCCACGTGTTTTTGCCCCCGGGACACCCCATCGACGAGATCATGGTGGTAAACTACGCCGACAAGCGGGTGAAACACGACCAGATCGTAAACCTCGACGAACGCTACCGCTACATCCTAAAACGCTACGGCCACGGCGATCCCCAGCGCATCGCGCGCATTGCAAACGGCCTGCGCCAGGCCCAAAAGGTGGAACAAACCCTGTTTGCGCCCCTGGCTCCCGGCAGGACCCCCGATGACATCATGACCCTGGAGACAAACTAAGTGCAGGGGCTCACCAAGCGGCTGCGGGTGGCGGTGATCCTGGGGGGGGACTCCAGCGAACGGGCGGTGTCGCTAAAAAGCGGGTCCGCCGTGGCCAGGGCCCTGGACCCCGGGCGCTTTCGGGTGATGCTCTTTGACCCCAGACTCGACCTGTCCCGGCTGATCCGCTATCGCGAGAACCTCGACGCCGCCCTGGTGATGCTCCACGGCCGCGGCGGCGAAGACGGGGCCATCCAGGGCCTGCTCGACCTGTTAGGCGTGCCCTACCAGTGCTCCGGCGTGCTCGGCTGCGCCCTGGCCATGGACAAGGTGATGAGCAAGGAGCGCTACCGCCAGGTGGGCCTACCGGTGGCCCCGGACGTGGTCCTGCGCCGCGGCCAAGAAGACGCCGCCGAGTTGGTGCAAAGCCACTTGGGACTGCCGGTGGTGGTGAAGCCGGCCAGCGAAGGCTCCAGCTTCGGAGTCACCATCGTGCGAGACGGCGACCAGCTCGGCCCAGCCCTGGACCGGGCCTTTGACCTGGACCGCGTGGCCCTGGCCGAAAAATACCTGCCCGGCCGCGAGATAACCGCCGGGGTGCTGGGCAACTGGGAGCTGGAGTCTTTGCCCCTGGTTGAGGTAATACCGGGCGAAAATTATTCCTTCTTTGATTTCCAAGCCAAGTACCAGCCCGGAGCCTCCCGGGAAATATGCCCGGCCCAGCTCGATGAAGCCACCACCGGCCAGATTCAGCGCCTGGGACGCCAGGCCCACCAGGCCCTGGGCTGTCTCGGCTACTCTCGCTCCGATTTCATCCTCACCCCCGAGGGCCCCGTCATCCTGGAGACCAACACCATCCCCGGCATGACCGAGACCAGCCTCTTCCCCCAGGCCGCCGCCGCCGCCGGCTACAGCCTCGGCGCCCTGGCCGCCCGCCTGGTGGACCTGGCCCTGGAGCGCGCCGCCGACTAAAGCTCCCGGCCCCGCCCTTTAGCCTACAAGCCCCGGCCTTTTCACGTTTGGCAGAGAGTTTCAGGACCAGACCTTGCCTCTCGTCAGGCTTGGCCGGCGGTCGTAATTTAGGCTAACCACTTGGGGTAGTTGATCATTTTACCCTTGGGCCTCTGGAATGCCTTCGGGGAGGGTATTAGGCGTAGTAATGATAATGTATTACTGATTCGTAGTGCAACTGGGGTGCGGGGATGGAGACCTGCGGAGTTGTCGCCGTTTTATTATAGGTTCATTCTGGTCATTTTATCTTGCTTTTTGCCGCCGTTATTTTTTAATATCTTTATCAACTACCTCACCTCCGCCACCTGGGGCCAGGTGGGCGGATAGAGGGGGCGGGCCGCGGCAAAGATCGAGCGGGCCGCCAGGGCCAGGTGGGCGGTAGGTGGGCGGCCGGGGGGCCCAAACGTCAAGATCGGGCGGACGGCTAGGGCCAGGTGGGCGGTAGGTGGCCGGATAGAAACCGGCGAGCGTCTGGAGGGGGGCGGGCCAAACGTAGGCGCGGCCGGATAGAGACTGGCGGGCGGCTGGTTGGGGGCGAGCCAAACGTCAAGATCGAGCGGACGGCCAGGGCCAGGCGGCCGGATAGAGGGGGGGCCACCGTGAGGATCGAACCGGCGGCTCGGGTGAGTGGCCGGATCGGGCCAGGCGGGCAAGGGAGGTGAGATGAGCGAGCAGGCATCAAGCAAGCTGGAGAAATTCAAGCTGGACCCGGCCAGCGGGCGGCGCCTGGCCCTGGCGGCCGAGCGCATCGGCGAGCTGCGTCTCTTGGACCGTCTTTGGCCCCTGTGGCGCGCCTTTGCCGAGGGCCCGTGGCGGGCCCGTTGTTTTGCGGCCGACGCCACCCTGCGCGGCCGCCCGGTGGAGCTCAAGGAACTGCTGGTCCTGGGGCCCACGCCGCGGCCCAACCGGCCCAACCTGGCCACGCGCTGGGCCATCGGCCAGATGCTCACCTTGGCCCGCCTGCAGGAAGAAGACCCCGGACGTCCCATGGGCCTGCACACCGTGGCCGAGGTGCTAAAAAACATCGACGCACCCCAGATGGCCCGGCGGGCCGGCCTATCCGCCCTGGAGAGCCCGGCCGGCGACCCGCCGCCGGCGGCCGCGGTCTGGTCCCTGTGCCACCGCTGGGTGGAAGCCGGCCTGGCCCCGCTGGTGGCCATCGCCCTGGCCCTGGCCGCCTGGGAACGCGAGGGCCCGAACCATAACCACCGCTCGGCCGCCGGCCGGGTGCTGGTGATGGGGCTGGCCACCCGCCTGGGTCTGCCGGCCGAGGCCTTTAACGCCCTGGCCGCCGGCATGGTGCGCGCCGCCGGCGATGACTACGACCTGACCGCCATCATCAAGCGCCTGCGCTCCGGCCGGGGCTGGCGATGGTGGCTCGGCGTATTCATGACCGCCACCCAGTACAGCGCCTCCTTGGCCCTGGAGGCCGGCCTGGCCGCCCGCGAGCTGCACCAGGACCACAAGGACCTGGTGCTCACCTGGGTGCGCGCCCCCCGCCACCCCCTGCGCCTGCTGGAACTATTCATCGCCCGGCCGGTGGTGGACCTGCCCACCATCGCCAAGCAGTTGCAGGTGACCCAGCGCACCGCCGGCCTGCTGGCCAAAAAGCTGCTCAACCTGGGGCTCATCGAGGAGATCACCGGCCAGCGCCGCGGCCGGCGCTACGCCTATAGCCAGCTCATCGAAATACTAAACGGCAACCCGCCCCAGCCAGAGGCCTGACTCCTGGCGGGGTGCCCATTGAGGTAATAACCACCGGGCCTTGGGCGTCACGCTAATAATGACCCCGCGCTCACCTCGGCCCAAGGAATACTAATGCGCCGGCTCGCCCCCATAGCCATCTTGTGCCTCTGCCTGGCCCTGGCCACGCCAGCCGCCGCCCAGAGGCCCTTGCCCAACTTCACCGGCACCTATGAACACAACCACTTTCTGGCCCGCATCAAGCTTACGGTTGAACAAACCGGCCACAAACTACGCGGGGTGGCCAAGGTGAAGATCATCGGCCATGGCTACTGGACCTACACCTTCAAGGGACGTATATACCCCAACGGCCGCATCGTGGCCCGCCACCACGAGGGCAGCTTGTTCGCCGGCCAGCTCAGCGACGACCAGAGCAAAATAACCGGTATCGTCTACCATAAAAAGAGCGGCAAAGTATTTCACCTAACCTTCGACCGCCCCAAAAACGGCTGGGGCCACTAGCCCACCCGGCCGCCCCGGGCGCTCGGCTTGACGCGCCGCCCCAGGCTGCCGGATAATGGCCCAACCAATTCCCCCGGACAGGACCGCCCCTTGTCGTACCAGGTAACCGATCCCCACACCATCACCGCCCGTCCCCTGGGCCAGGATGAGCATGACCGGTGGCAGGCCTTCTTGGCCCGATCCAACAACGGCACCCTGTTCCACGACCTGGACTTCCTCGCCTACCACCCCCCGGACCGCTTTGACACCCACCACCTGGTTTTCGAGTCCGGCGGGCGGCTCCTGGCCCTGCTGCCCGGGGCCACCCTGCGCGACGGGCGCCGGCGACGCGTCCTGCGCTCCCCCTACGGGGCCACCATCGGCGGCTTGGTCCTGCCGCCGGCCCCCCCGGCCCAAGAGGTGCTGGCCCTGGTGCGGCGGCTGGTGGACTACGCCCGCGGCCTGGGGCTAAAGGCCATGGAGATAATCCTGCCGCCGGCCCAGTTTCACCGGGTCCCGGACCACACCCAGGAGTTCGCCCTGGCGGCCTGCGGCTTCACCCCCGTCCAGGTTTGGCTGCAACACGTGATCCGCCTGCCGGCCGACCCGGCCCAGGTTATCCCCGGCCTGCCGGACCGCCGGCGACGAACCGCGGTGCGCGCCGCCGCCAAAAAAGGGGTGAGCCTGCGCATCGGCTCGCCGGCGGACCTGCCAGCCTACCACGCCCTGCTGAGCGCCAACCGCCAGCGCCACGGCAAGGCCCCGGTGCACAGCCTTAAAGAGCTCTACCGGCTCTACGAGTTGGTGCCGGATCGCCTGCGCCTGTTCTTATGCGAATTTCAGGGGAAACTCATCGGCGGATCGCTATTTTTTGAGCATCACCCGGGGCTGGCCCACTCCTTTGCCCCCTGCTACGACCGCGCGACCAAGAACCTCGGGGCCACCCTGGCGGTAACCGTGGCGGCCATGGAATACTACGCCGCGCGCGGCGTGCGCCTGCTGGATATGGGCGGCAGCACCTTTGACGACTACTCCTTCAACCCCGGGGTAACCGCCTTTAAAGAGAGCCTCGGCGGCATAGGCCTAACCCGCACCCTCTACCGCTGGACAGATGACGCTTGAGGATCATCGGCACCGCCGCGGCATCGGCCGCTTGACCGCTTAGGCAGCCGGCGGGCTACTCGATAATCTTGTATATCTCGTCGTTTTCGCGGGCCCGCTGGGGCAGCTTGATGCCGACCTGCTGGCCCGCGCGGGCCTCGGTGATGGCCTGGTTGCCCTCCTGCATGGACGCGACCTGGGTCTCAAAGTCGGTGGTGGCCCCGAGCACCCGGATGGTGTCGCCGACCTTGAGCGACCCGCCGGTAATGCCCACCCCGGCCACCATGATCTTGGCGAAAAAATTAAACACCCGGCCGACTAGCTCTTCTGCCATGACCCGCTCCTCGCTTGGTGATACCCCACAACATAGGCCCGCGCCTGCCTGGTTTGTCAAGGGTAAGGCTTCTTGGACGCAAATTCGGTTGGCATATATTCGTAGCATTGTTAGGCTACTCTATGTTATAAACAGCTAGGATGTGGTTCAGTTGCTGGGAGGGAACACCTTACCTTAAAAAGTCATTAACGGTTATACAGAAAGTAGCGGCAACCATCATACCGCGGTGCGTAAGACACAAGCAAATTAAGGCACCAATGTCATATCCAAAAATAATACGCGACCCCGTCCATAACGTAATAACGTTTGACAACACCAATACTGATAAGTTGTTATTTAGTCTTGTTAACTGCTGCGAGTTTCAACGTCTACGCAGGATTAAACAATTAGGCCTAAGTGAGCTAGTATTCCCCGGGGCTAATCACAGTCGTTTCTCTCATTCAATTGGAGTGATGCACACAGCTAGGCTTTTCCTGAACCAGCTTGTAAATGCCGGTTTTCGTTTCACTGACGATCAGAAGACCGTTGTCTTAGTATCTGCACTCCTTCATGACATTGGACACGGACCTTTCTCCCACGCATTCGAAAAAATAACTAAAGACAAGCACGAGCAAAGAACAGAGCAAATCATCGAAGATGATTCGACAGAAATTAATAAAGTATTGAAAGATTTTGACAACAAACTACCCGCTCGCGTTGCAGCGTTTTTTAAAGAGGACCCGACAGACGAAAATGTCGGGGACGTTCCCCCGTTCTTTGTTCACGTTGTAAGCAGCCAGCTAGATGCTGACCGATGCGACTATCTTCTTCGTGATAGCCATTCTACTGGCGCAGATTATGGTAAATTTGATCTTAGATGGTTAATTGATCATTTATATGTTGATGATGCCAACAATCGCATATATTTAGGGAAAAAAGCTCTTTATGCCACAGAGCAATATGTCTTTGCGCGGTACCACATGTACCAAGCAGTTTATTTCCACAAAGCGACACGTTCGGCTGAAGTTATGCTTCGACTTCTGTTTAAGCGTTATAAAGAGCTTCTAGACGCAGAGAATACACCGGACAAAAAATCTAAAGTTGTCCACAGGTCATCCCCAGCATTGATTAAGGCGTTTTCTGGGAAGTTGTCGTTAGGAGATTATTTATTACTAGATGACCATACCATAACAGAGTTTCTTAAATCTTGCGAGTCCTGTAGTGATGATATTATAAAACGCCTAGCAAGTGGTATTCTTCACCGTCGTCTCTATAAATGCGTTGATGCCACCTATATTAGCCGCAACAACCCGGATAAGGTCGCTGAATTCCGAGAGCAGGCCAAAGAGATCGTTCAGAAATACATTGATGTGGTGGATTATGGGATTGCTTCAGATACTCCTGCGGATACTCCCTATAAAGTTTATGATCCGAGTGATGACAATCCTGCAACTCAGATTTTTGTTGAAGACGCGCTCGGACAGATAAAACTAATTAACGATTTATCAGAGCAAGTCAGTGAACTACGAAAAAAGATTACCCTTCTTCGATATTATTTCCCTGAAGAAGCTAGAGACGACATGCTTAAGATTACGACGTCCTGGTAAGGAGGTGCAAATATGAACCATGAGCGATTCAGATTACTCGCAGCCGTCATTGCTGCACATCCCGAAGGCCATATCGTTGGCAGAACTCGACTCCAAAAAACGATTAAGCTTTTACAGCGGCTTGGTCTTCAGACTGACTATGACTATATGCTGCATTTTTATGGGCCTTATAGTGAAGGACTTCAGGCTGAAATTGGACTACTTGAGAATTTGGGACTTGTAGAAGAGAAACAGTCAGTCTCGAGGGGAGATAGACCTTACTATACTATTAAATCAAAGCCAGGCGCTGCTTTGCAAGAAGTAGAAGAGCAGTTTGGGGATGCTATCAAATTAATCGCAGACGCTGATCCCATAGTGTTAGAGATAGCAGCAACATATGACGCATTTCGTGAAACGGGAATGACACACGAAAAAGCGTTAGAAGCTGTTCGGCTGAAAAAAAAGGCGAAATGTAAGCATAATAATGACAGACACGCCCTAGCATTGCTAAAAAAACTTGGGCTTCCTACAATGCAACCTGATACTGATTTATAGCCGCGCACCCCAAAAGTCCCCCCCGGCGTCACCCCAACGCTTGGTTCCACACAAAAAAGCCCCCGCTGGCTTACGTCGGCGGGGGCTTGAGATTAAATCCGGCAGCGTCCTACTCTCCCACACTTGAAAAGGGCAGTACCATCGGCGCTGAGGAGCTTAACTTCCGTGTTCGGGATGGGAACGGGTGTGGCCTCCTCGCTATCGCCACCGGAAACTTTATTTCCAATACAAATAGAAGTAAGAAGATATGCCAGGTGCGACCGGGACCGCTGGGTCCTGGTTCGCGGGTCAAGCGCTGGCGGCGTTCGTGGTGAATCGCCGCCGTAATCAACCTGGGCCGAATGGTTGGCCTTGGGGGTTGTTTGGGTTGATTGGCTAAGGCCCCGCGGGGACCTTTACCTGGTACCGACACTATGGCTGAGTCGTGAAGAGACTTTAAAGATTAATAAAGTGACCAAGCCTCACGGCCGATTAGTACTGGTCAGCTCAATACATCACTGTACTTACACCTCCAGCCTATCAAACTCGTAGTCTACGAGTGGCCTTCAGCCTCCGTAGAGGAGGGAGATCTAGTCTTGGAGTGGGTTTCCCGCTTAGATGCTTTCAGCGGTTATCCCTTCCGAACATAGCTACCCAGCGATGCCGCTGGCGCGACAACTGGAACACTAGCGGTTCGTCCACCCCGGTCCTCTCGTACTAGGGGCAGATCTCCTCAAATCTCCTACGCCCACAGCAGATAGGGACCGAACTGTCTCACGACGTTCTAAACCCAGCTCACGTACCGCTTTAATTGGCGAACAGCCAAACCCTTGGGACCGGCTCCAGCCCCAGGATGCGATGAGCCGACATCGAGGTGCCAAACCTCCCCGTCGATGTGAACTCTTGGGGGAGATAAGCCTGTTATCCCCGGCGTACCTTTTATCCGTTGAGCGATGGCCCTTCCATTCGGAACCACCGGATCACTAAGGCCTACTTTCGTACCTGCTCGACCCGTCGGTCTCGCAGTCAAGCTCCCTTATGCCTTTACACTCGAAGGCTGGTTTCCAATCAGCCTGAGGGAACCTTCGCGCGCCTCCGTTACTCTTTAGGAGGCGACCGCCCCAGTCAAACTACCCACCAGACACTGTCCCCGACCCGGATTCACGGGTCCAGGTTAGATCCCTAGGATAGCAAGGGTGGTATTTCAAGGGCGGCTCCACCGAGACTGGCGTCCCAGCTTCACAGCCTCCCACCTATCCTACACATGCTAGCCCAAAAACCAATGTCAAGCTGTAGTAAAGGTGCACGGGGTCTTTCCGTCTAGCTGCGGGTAGACGGCATCTTCACCGCCACTACAATTTCGCTGAGTCCCTGGCCGAGACAGTGGGGAAGTCGTTACGC
>JAMOVV010000071.1 GCA_027067385.1 Desulfarculaceae bacterium | reverse complement strand
ATGATCACCTTCCTGCTCTCGGGCCTGTGGCACGGGGCCAGTTGGAACTTTGTGATCTGGGGCGGCTACCACGGATTGCTGGTACTGGGCGAGCGCATGCTGCGACGCTTGGTGCCGGCCGGACACCAGCCCCTGGCTGTCTTCACCCCCCTGAAGATACTAGTCACCTACGCCCTGGTCACCGTGGGCTGGGTCATGTTCCGCGAGACCGACCTGCACTGGCTGGTCCACTACTTCACCCTCTGGCCCGGCGCGGCCAAGGCCGGCGACCTGGTCCTGGCCCGTTTCTTTTTCCTGCAGAGCTTGTGGTATTCCCTGCCCCTGTGGCTGCACGGCCTGGCTCACTTGGCCGCTCGGCGCTGGGGCGTCTCAGCCGATCAAGGGGCCAACTGGACCTGGCAGGTGGGCCAGGCCGTGTTGGCCTCGCTGCTGTTCATGGGCATCCTGGTGATGCACAGCCCCCAGGGTTCCACCTTCATCTACTTCCAGTTCTAGCCGGCCGGGCCGGCAAGCGCCCCGGTTTGGCGGGGAGGTGTCGGCCTGTCCTGGTGGGCCGCTGCCCGGCGGGGGCGGGTGCAATTTTTTGGTTGACGCGGCCGATTTGGGAATACTATGGTTATTACAAATACTGATAATCAATAACGCAGAGCGTTAATAATCATGCGGACCACCCTCCACTTCGTGCAATCGCTGGCCCGGGGGCTAAAGGTGCTACAGGCCTTCACGGCCGAGCGTCCGGAGATGACCCTCACCGAGGTGGCCCAGGCCACGGGTTTGAACATGGCCGCGGCCCAGCGCTTCACCGACACCCTGATGCAACTGGGGTTTTTACACCGCGACCACAACAAGCGATTCTGCCTGGGGCCCAAGGTGCTTACCTTGGGTTTTTCTTTTCTCAACGGTTCCCGACTGCGTCGCCAGGCGGACAAGTACATCAAGGAATTTTCCATAAAGCACAACAAGACCACCAACATGGCTATTTTGGACGGTGACGAGATCGTCTTTGTCAGCCGCCACGAGGCCCAGCGTTTCCTCAGCTACGATCTGCATCCCGGCTCGCGGTTGCCCGCCCACTGCACTGCCCAGGGCAAGGTCTTGCTGGCGGCCAAGGACGACCAGGAATTGACCCGGATGCTGGAGTCCATGGATCTGAAACGGTTCACCGAAAAGACGGTGGTGGACCGGGGGCGGCTCTGGGACGACCTGATGCGGGTTCGCCGGCAAGGCTACAGTATTTCAGACCGGGAGCTGAGCATGGACCTGGTGAGCCTGGGGGTACCGGTATTGGATATCAACGGCCAGGTGGTGGCGGCCACCAACCTGTCCCTACCGGCCCGGGAGGCCCACGGTGACTGGCTGGAGGAGATGATCGACAAGCTGCGCGGCCTGGGGGCCGAGGTGTCGGCCGCCCTGGGCTATAGCGGGGACTATCCCCTTGGGTTCCACGGTTTACCGACTGGAGAGGCGTCTTGAACCTCGGCTTTTTCCTGGCCAACGCCGCGGCCCGCTATCCCCGCAACATCGCGGTTATCGATGAGCGCGGGCAGTGGACCTACGCCCAGCTCCAGCGGCGATGCGCCCGGCTGGCCGGAGCCATGTTGGCCTGGGGGCTCAGGCCGGGTGACCGGGTAGCCTTGTTATTTTACAACACCATGCACATGGTGGAGAGCTACCTGGCCTGCGCCCAGGTAGGGCTGGTGGCCACCCCGGTGAACTTCCGGATGAGGGGCGGGGAGATGGCCTTCATCCTCAACGACTCCGGGGCCCGGGCCCTGCTTTACGGGTCGGAGTTTAACCACCAGGTGCAGGAGATTGCCGGCCAACTCGAACAGCTGGAGCTTTTGGTCACGCCCCGGGCCGAGCGCGCCGGCCCGGCCCGGGACTACGAGACCTTTTTGAGCCAGGGGCCCCGGCAGGACGTGGCCCCCGGCATAGACCTGTCCCATCCCTGCCAGGTCATGTACACCTCCGGTACCACCGGTCGGCCCAAGGGCGCGGTGATCACCCACGGCAACGTGATATGGAACCTGGTCAACACCATGCACGGCCGGGACGACCGCGCCGGCCAGGTTTCCATCATCGTGGGCCCGCTGTATCACACCGCGGCCCTGAACAACCATCTCACCATCCAACTGGCCCTGGGAGGGACCTGCGTGCTGGTGAGGAAGTTCGACCCCGAGGGCCTGCTGCGGACCATCGAGGCGCACCGGGCCACCGTGATCTCCGGCTCCCCGGCCATGTACAATCTGCTGATGGCCCACCCGCGCGCCGGTGACTATGACACCACCAGCATCACCAAGTGCACCTCCGGGGCCGACAAGCTATCCATGAGGACTAAGCAGCGCCTCATGGAGTTTTTTCCCAGTATCAACGGGGTCTATGACGTGTACGGCTGCACCGAGGCCTCGCCCTGCATCACCATCCTCAACGCCACCGACTCACTACGCAAGGATTTCAGCGTGGGCCCGGCCCTGCCGTTTTTACAGGCGAGGGTGGTGGACCCCGCCGGCGAGCCTCTGCCGCCGGGCCAGGTGGGGGAGTTGGTCTGCCGCGGCCCCAACGTGATGGCCGGCTACCACAACGACCCCCAAGCCACCCGCCGGGCGGTTAAAGACGGGTGGCTGTATACCGGCGACTTGGCCCGGACCGACGACGAGGGCTTCTTCTACATCGTGGACCGCAAGAAGGACATGGTGGTGAGCGGCGGGGAGAACATCTACCCTCGCGAGGTGGAGGAAGTGCTCTACAACCACCCCGACATCATCGACGCCGCGGTGCTGGGGCTGCCCGATCCCACCTGGGGCGAGAGCGTGGTGGCGGTGGTGGTCAAAAGGCCCGGGAGCGCCCTGGACGCGGCCGGGGTGATCGATTTTTGTAAGCAGCGCCTGGCCGGCTACAAGAAGCCGCGGCGGGTGGAATTCACCGACGAGCTGCCGCGCAACCCCTCGGGCAAGGTCCTTAAGAAGGACCTGCGCGCGCGCTTGGCCTGACCCTGCGCAATCCGGCCCGGGCGCTGGCGTTCCGGAGCCGTCGCTCAAAAAGAAGCTACGAGGTAACCACCTTATAAAAAGGGAGAGGATGATGAAACTAAGAAAACTGGGGCAACTACTGGCAGTGGGTATGCTGGCCCTGGGCCTGGTGGTCCTGGCGGTGGGCCCCGCCGTGGCCCAGCAGCGGCTGTCCATCGGTACCGCCAGCACCGGAGGGAGTTGGTATCCCCTGGGCGGCGGCGTGGCCAACATGATCAATACCTATATCAAGGGATACTACGCCTCGGCCCACCCGTCGGGCGCCTCCATCGAGAACATCCGCGCGGTGATGAAGGGCAACGACGCCTTGGCCCTGTCCATGCCCGACGCGGCTTTCTACGCCTATACCGGCCAGGGCGCCTTTAAGGGCAAGCCCCAAAAGGGCCTGCGCGGCCTGTTCTCCACCTACCCGGTGGACATCCAGTTCTACGTGCTGGCCGACTCCCCCATCCGCACCATCGCCGACATCAAGCGCCAGGGCAAGAAGCTCAAGGTGGCCGTGGGCGCCCCGGGCAGCGGCACCGAGAAGATGGCCCAGTACATCCTCAAGGTCTACGGCATAACCTACGACGACATCAATCCGCAGTTCCTCAGCGCCACCGAGACCACCGCGGCCATGAAGGACGGCAACATCGACGTGGCCATTGTCACCCTGGGTACCCCGGCCCCCACCCTGATGGAGCTGTTCACCCAGCGCAGTATCCGTTTCCTGGACATCGAGCCGGCGGTGGCCCAGAAGATCAACCAGGCCTTCCCGGCCTATTTCCCGCGTACCATCCCGGCCGGCACCTACAAGGGCATGACCAAGCCGCACCACACCCTGGCCTGGATGGGCCTGTTCGTGGTGAACGAGAAGATGTCCGCCGAGCTAGCCTACAAGATTCTCAAAGCGGTCTTCGACCACAAGGCGGAGCTGGATAAGATTCACGCCAAGTTCAAGCTGATATCCTTAAAGACCGCCACCAGCGGCATGTCCATTCCCCTGCATCCCGGTGCGGTCAAGTTCTTCCGGGAGCGTGGCGTGCTGAAATAGCCGCCGTTTACCATCAATGTCCCTGCCCGTAAACATAACCAGCCCCGGCCGGCGGCCCTCTCCCCGTGGGAGGGTCCCGGGCCGGCGGCGCTTCACCGGCCGCCGGTGGGGGTGGGCCTGGCTGTTGTGCCTGGGCCTGCTGGGGTGGGCCGCGGCGGCGGCCGCCGGTACCCTGCGCCTGGAGTTGGTGGAGACCGACACCGGCCGCGTGGCCTGGTCCACCCCGGTGCAGGCCGGCGAACCCTTTACCCTCTGGTTCCTGCACTCCTATGACCGCGCCTTTTTCGCCGAACACTACCGGGTGTTGGGGCCCGGCCGCATCCTGCTCACCCACATGACCTTCAAATCCAACCTAAACGGCGAAGGTTTTGAATACGGCAATTTTCACCTGCGGCCCGACGGGGTGGGCGAGCTGCGCGATATCAACCAGCCCCGGACGCAGGTGCATTTCATGATGGGCTCGCCGGACATGGCCAATCACACCGTCATCGTGCACGGCCGGCGCACCGAGCTGATCCGGTTCGTCAAGACCGGCACCCTGGTGAGCCTGGTGGTGCGCCGCCTAGGCGGCGGCAAACGGAAGGTAGGTTCCAGCCCATGACCTCGGCCGACCAAAAGACCATCACCGAACACATCATCACCGTGGTGGCCCTGGGCATGTGCGCCTTCCACCTCTACACCGCCCAGTTTGGCCTCTTTTCGGCCATGGTGCAGCGGCCGATCCACTTGCTGTTCGCCTGCGCCCTGGTGCTGTTGGTGTTTCCCGCCACCCGGAGCCTGGGCCGCGGGGGCAAGGTGGGGGCGGGCATGCGCGCCCTGGACTGGCTGCTCATCACCGGGGTGACGGTGGCGGCGCTGCATATCGTGCTGAGCTACAAGGAGTTGGTGCAGCGCGGCGGGGCGGCCACGGATACCGATCTCTGGCTGGGGGGGCTGCTGCTCATCCTGGTGTTGGAGACCACCCGGCGGGTGATGGGACCGGCCTTGCCCATCATCACCCTGGTGGCGGTGGCCTATACCCTGCTGGGGCACTACATACCGGGACTGTGGGGCCACCGGGTCATCGACCTGGAGCAGCTCATCAGCTACCAGTACCTCACCACCGAGGGCCTGTTCACCATCCCCCTGGGGGTCTCGGCCAGCTTCATCTTCATCTTCATTCTCTTTGGGGCCTTCCTGGTGGCCTCGGGCACCGGGGATTTCTTTATCAAGTTCGCCAACGCCTTGGCCGGCCACCTGCGGGGCGGGCCGGCCAAGGTGGCCGTGCTGGCCAGCGCCACCTTCGGCTCCATCTCCGGCTCGGCGGTGGCCAACGTGGTGAGCACCGGTTCCTTCACCATCCCCCTGATGAAGAAGATCGGCTACCGCCCGGTCTTTGCCGGGGCCATCGAATCGGTGGCCTCCACCGGCGGCCAGTTCATGCCCCCGGTGATGGGCGCGGCGGCCTTTATCATCGCCGACATGCTGGGGGTGACCTACCTGGAGGTGTGCAAGGCGGCCCTCATCCCGGCGGTGCTCTACTTCGTGGCCCTTTTGTACATGGTGCACCTGGAGGCGGTACGCCGGGGCCTGCGGGGCTTGGACCGCTCGGAGCTACCCCACCTGGGCGACACGGTCAAAAGCGGCGGCCACCTCATGCTGCCGGCCGTGCTCTTGGTCTTCCTGTTGGTCCAGGGTTACTCGCCCATGAAATCCGGCCTGTGGGCCCTGGTGGCGGTGGTGGTGATCAGTTGGTTCAAGGCGTCCACCCGCATGGGGCCGGCCAAGATTATCGAGGCCCTGGAAAAGGGGGCCAAGGGAGCCCTGGAGGTGGCCTTGGCCTGCGCCTGCGCCGGCATCGTCATCGGCTGCGTCACCCAATCGGGACTGGGGCTCAAGTTCTCCAGCCTGGTCATCCAGGCCTCGGGCGGCCACCTGTGGCTATCGCTGGTCTTCGTGATGGTGGCTTCCTTGGTGTTGGGCATGGGGCTCACCACCTCGGCGGCCTACATCCTCACCATCATCCTGGCCGGGCCGGTGTTGGTGGATTTGGGGGTCAAGCCCCTGGCGGCGCACATGTTCGTCTTCTACTACGCCTGCCTGTCGTGTATCACTCCGCCGGTGGCCCTGGCCGCCTTTGCCGGCGCGGGCATCTCCGGCGCCAAGCCGTTCGCCACCGGGTTCGAGTCCATGCGCCTGGCCATCATCGCCTACCTGGTGCCCTTTATCTTCGTCTACCACCCGGTGCTCATCTGGCAGGGCGCCTGGTGGGACATCCTGCTGGGTTTCATCTCGGCGGTCTCGGGTTGCCTGGCCATCGGCTCGGCCTTGCTGGGCCACCTGGAGGTGAGCCTGAACTGGTTCTGGCGCTTGGTGCTCCTGGTGGCCGCCGGCCTGTTGATCATGCCGGGATATCTCAGCGACCTGGTCGGCGCCGGCTGCCTGGCCGGGACCTTTGGGTTGATGCGGCTCAAGGCCAAGGCGCAGGCCGTGGAGGCGAGCTAGGAAGTGGCAGTGCGAAGCGTAGTAGAGCTTATCGAGGCCCGGGCCGAGCAACTGGCCGATAAAACCTACCTGGTCTTTGAGGACCAGGACTTCACCTTTGGCCGACTCAACCAGGAGGTGGACCGGGTGGCCCAGGGCCTGGGCCGGCTGGGGGTGGGCCCGGGCGACCGGGTGGCGGTACTTTTGAAAAACTCGCCGTGGTTCATCCGGGTGTGGTGGGCCATCCTCAAGCTGGGCGCGGTGATGGTGCCGGTGAACCTGCGCCTCACCGCCGGCGAGGCGGCCTACATCATTAACCACAGCCGGGCCCGGGCGGTGGTGGTGGGGGAGCAGTCCCGGGCCCACCTGCCGGAGCTGCGGCGGCAGTGTTCCGGGGTGGCCCTCTGGCTGGGGATGGGCCTGCCCGACACCGGCGGACTGGCCCCGGTGGAGGAGTTCCTGGAGCTGCCCGGCTCGGTGGCGCCGGTGGCCCTGGACCTGGAGCACCCGGCGGTGATCCTCTACACTTCCGGCACCACCGGCTTTCCCAAGGGGGTGGTGCACACCCACGGCAACTACCTGCGCACCGGGGCCAGCTTTGCGCGCACCTGCGGGCTCCAGGCCAGCGACCGCCTGCTCACGGCCAACCCCCTGTTCCACGTCAACGCCCAGTTCTATTCCTGCCTGGGCACCCTGTACACCGGGGCCACTTTTATCCTGGCCGAGAAGTTCTCCGCCTCGCGCATGTGGCAGTGGACCCGCCGCTACCGGGCCAACAAGGTGGTGATGCTCTTGGCCCTCACCACCATCTTGTACAACCGCGACCCCCGGCCCGACGACGCCGACAACCCGGTGGAGTTGGTGGTGGCCGGCGGCGCGCCCAAGGGCCATTATCACGACTTCGAGACCCGTTTCGGCGTAAAGCTGCAAACCCTCTACAGCCTCACCGAGTCGCCCCTGGCCCTCATGAGCCCCTTGGACGCCGAGTGCGTGGACGGGGCCGTGGGCCTGCCCATGACCCCGAACTGGCCGGGGCTCACCAACCAGGTGCGGGTGGTGGACGAGCAGGACCGCGCGCTGCCGCCGGGCCAGACCGGCCAGATCGTGCTGCGCAACCAGGCGCTGTTTGTGCACTACCTGGACGAGCCCCAAGCCACGGCCGAGGCCATGGCCGGCGGCTGGCTGCACACCGGCGACCTGGGGCGCACCGATGAGCGCGGCTGGGTCTACTTCCTGGGCCGGGGCAAGGACGTCATCCGCAAGAAGGGCGAGAACATCAGCGCGGTGGAGGTGGAGAATGCGCTCAACGCCGCGCCGGGGGTGGCCGAGGCCGCGGTGATCGGGGTCTCGCCTCCCGACGCCGCCGGCGAGGAAGAGATCATGGCCTTTGTGGTGAAGCAGCCCGGGGCCGAGCCGGGGTGGCGGGAGGTCATCGACCACTGCCGGCGCCGGCTGGCTGATTTCAAGGTGCCGCGGTTCTGGCTGGCGGTGGATGCCCTGCCCAAGAACGCCGTGAACCGGGTGGTGAAAAATCAACTGAAGCAGGGCGACCAGCCGGAGAGCACTCCGGGAACCTATGACCTCAGCCAGGATAGGGTGGTGTGATGAAGACCAGGGCAGTGGTGGCCACCGGGCCGGGCCAGATGGAGATGCGCCAGTATCCCCTACCGGAGATCGGCGAGCAGGACGGCATACTCAAGATCGAGCTGGTGGGGGTCTGCGGTTCAGACCCGGGCATTTTCAAGGGCAAGACCGCCCGCGCCCCGCGCCCCTATCCCATCATCCTGGGCCACGAGATCGTGGGGCGGGTGTACCAGATGGGCCGGGCGGCCAAGGAGCGCCACGGGGTGGACGAGGGCGACCGGGTGATCATCGAATACGCCTTTGGCTGCGGCCGCTGCCGTCCCTGCCGGCAGGGACGCTACACCCTGTGCCGCAAGTTCTACACCTACGGCTCCATGGTCTCCTGCGCCGATCCGCCCCATCTCTACGGGGCCTACGCCGACTATCTCTACATCCACCCCCGGGCCATGGTGCACAAGATCGGCGAGGACATCTCGCCCGAGGTGGGGGTGCTCATCTGCGCGGTGATGGGTAACGGGGTGCGCTGGCTGCGCCAGATCGGCGGGGTCTCCATCGGCCAGGCGGTGGCCATCGTGGGGCCGGGGCCCCAGGGCTTGGCCGCGGTGGCGGTGGCCAAGGAGGCCGGCGCCGGTCCCATCATGGTGGTGGGCCTGGCCCGCGACGCCAGCCGCCTGGAGCTGGCCGCCCGCTTTGGGGCCGACCTGGTGATCAACGCCGAGGCCCAGGACCCGGTGCCGGCGGTGAGCCAGGCCACCGGCGGGGCCATGGCCTCGCTGGTGATGGACGTCACCGGTTCGGCCGGCGGGGCGCGCGCCGCCCTGTCCTTGGCCGGGTTGGGGGCCACCATTATCCTGCCGGGGCTCTACGGGGCCCAGACCGAGGTGCCCCTGGCCCTGGACCAGGTGGTCTTCAAGGAGCTGCGCCTGCAAGGGGTTTTCTCCCATGACTTCGACGCGGTGGAGCCGGCCATCAAGATGGCCGCCTCCGGCGACTATCCCCTGGACGAGCTGATAACCCACCGCCTTCCCCTGGAGCAGGCCGAGTACGCCCTGCAACTGGTGGCCGGCGAGGTGCCGGGCGAGGACGTGATGAAGGTGGTGCTGGACCCCTCGCTGTAAAGAGCTAAGCCCCCGCGCGCCCGGCGAGCTCGGCCGCGGGGATGAGAGTTGCCATGGATTTTGAGATACCGGAAAACCTGCGCATGATAACCGACACCGTACGCCGCCTGGTCCAGCGGGAGCTGGAGCCCATCAGCCGGCAGGTGGAGGAGCAGGACCACATCCCCGAGTCGGTGGTGCAGACCATGCGCGAGCTGGGCCTCTTCGGCCTGTCCATCCCCGAGGCCTACGGCGGCCTGGGGCTCAGCACCCTGGGCGAGTGCCTGGTGTACGAGGAGCTGGCCAAGGTCAACGCCTGCTTCCGCAACCGCATCGCCACCAACAACGGCATCGGCTCCCAGGGCCTGGTGCTCGACGGCACCGAGCAGCAGAAACAACGCTACCTCCCCCGGCTGGCCTCGGGCCAGTGGATCGGGTGCTTTGCCCTGAGCGAACCCGGGGCCGGCTCCGACGCGGCCGGCGTGCAGACCACCGCGGTGATGGAGGGCGACCACTGGGTGCTAAACGGCCGCAAGCACTTCATCACCAACGGCGACATCGCCGACCTGGCCACGGTGTTCGCGGTGACCGACCGGCAAAAGAGGGCCAAGGGCGGCATCACCGCCTTCTTGGTGGAGCGCTCCTTTGCGGGATACCAGGTGGGGACCATTGAAAAAAAGATGGGCCACCGCGGCAGCCACACCAGCGAGTTGATTTTCGACAACTGCCGGGTGCCGGCCGAAAACGTCCTCGGCGGGCCGTCGATGGTGGGTCGTGGGTTTCAGAGCGCCATGAAGACCCTGGACAAGGGCCGGCTCACCATCGGGGCGGCGGCCCTGGGGGCGGCCCAGCGCCTGCTGGAGCTGTCGTTGGACTACGCCAAGCAGCGGGTGCAGTTCGGCCGGCCCATCGCCGAGTTCCAATCCATAAAAAACATGCTGGCCGACATGGCCACCGAGATTTACGCCGCCCGCCAGATGCTCCACCACGCCGCCTGGCTCAGGGACCAGAAGGGGACCGCGGTGATCAAGGAGGCCTCCATGGTCAAGCTGTTTTGCACCAACATGGCGGGCCGGGTGGCCGACATGGCGGTGCAGATTCACGGCGGCATGGGCTACATGCAGGAATACCCGGTGGAGCGCTTCTACCGGGACCTGCGGCTTACCCGCATATACGAGGGCACCGACGAGATCCAGCGCTTGGTCATCGCCCGCGAGCTGCTCAAGGAATAAGGG
>JAMOVV010000070.1 GCA_027067385.1 Desulfarculaceae bacterium | reverse complement strand
GGGTTATGGCAGGTTGCGAGTCTATCTCGGCCAGGGCCCGGCGCACGTCGGCCTCCTTGGCCTCGTGGGTGAGCATGACGATGGGCACCGGTCCCTCGGCGTGGCGGCCTTTTTGGGTGACCGCGGCGATGGAGATGTGGTGCTCGCCGAGCACCCGGCTTATCTCGGCCAACACGCCGGGGCGGTCCTCGGCGCTGAAGCGGAAATAGTAGCGATAGAGCGCCTGCTCCAGGGGGGCCAGCTCCAGGCGGCCCCCGCCGGCCGCGGCGGTGCCCAGGGGGGGCACCCGGCCCGAGCACCCGGCCAACACGTCGCGGGCCAGGTCCAACACGTCGCCCACCACCGCGCTGGCGGTGGGGCGGCGGCCGGCCCCCCGGCCGTAGAGCAGCACGTCTCCCACCCAATCGCCGGAAAGATGCACGGCGTTGAACACCCCGTCCACCGAGGCCAGCACGTGCTCCTCGGGCACCAGGGTGGGGTGGACCCGGGCCCGCACCCCCTGGCCGTCGTTGCGCAGCAGGGCCAGCAGCTTCACCTTGAAGCCGAACTCGCCGGCGAACTGGATGTCCAGCGGGGTGATCTCGGTAATGCCCTCGCAGTGGATATCCTCCAGGCGGGGCTGGGCGCCGGTGACCAGGGCGGTGATGATAGCCAGCTTGTGGGCGGTGTCCATGCCCTCTATGTCAAAGCGGGGGTCGGCCTCGGCATAGCCCTTGGCCTGGGCCGCGGCCAGGACTTCGGCAAAGGGCGCTCCCTCGCTGGCCATGCGGGTGAGGATGTAATTGCAGGTGCCGTTGAGGATGCCCAGGCACTCGGTGATGTGGTTGGCCGCCAGGGAGTCGCGCAGGGCCCGGATGAGCGGGATGCCGCCGCCCACCGAGGCCTCGAAGGCCACGCCCACCCCCTGGCTGCGGGCGGCCTGGATGATCTCCAGGCCGTGGCTGGCCAGCAGGGCCTTGTTGGCGGTGGCCACCTGTTTGCCGGCGGCGATGGCCTCCAGCACCAGGGAGCGGGCCGGCTCCAGGCCGCCGATGAGCTCCACCACGATGTCTATCTCGGGGTTGGCCACCACGTGGGCGGCGTCGCTGGAATACACCGGCGCGGCCAGGCCCAGGCCCTGGGCCAGCTTGGGGTCCATATCCACCGCCGCGGCCAGGCGCAGCTCGGCGCCGAGCAGGTGGCTGAGCCTCTGGGACTCCTCCATCAGCAGGCGGGCTACCCCGCCACCCACGGTTCCCAGGCCGATCAGGCCTACGTTTATACTTGCTTTGGCCATGGCCCCACCCGTATCGTTTCAAGTTCTAGCCAAGGGCGGTTTCCGCCGGCGCCGCCGCGACGGCTGCCCGGCGGCCGCTACGAAGATTGGAACATCTTGCGCAGGCCCCGGATGGCCTGGTTGGTGCGCTGGGGGTTTTCCACCAGGGCGAAGCGCACGTAGTCGTCGCCGTATTCGCCGAAGCCCAGGCCCGGGCTCACCGCCACCTTGGCCTCGCGGATCAGCAGCTTGGAAAACTCCACCGAACCCAAGTGGGCCCACCGCTCGGGAATCTTGGCCCAGAGGAACATGGTGGCCTTGGGGGTGGGCACCTCCCAGCCGATGCGGTTGAGCCCGGTGACCAAGGTGTCGCGCCGCTGGCGATAGGTCTCCACGATCTCGCCCACGCACTCCTGGGGGCCGTTTAAAGCGATGATGCCCGCGATCTGGATGGGCTGGAACACGCCGTAGTCCAGGTAGCTCTTGATGCGGGTCAGGGCCTGGATCAGCTCCTGGTTGCCCACGCCGAAGCCCAGGCGCCAGCCGGCCATGGAATAGGACTTGGACATGGAGAAAAACTCCACCGCGATGTCCTTGGCCCCGGGCACCTGCAGTATGCTCGGCGGCTGGTAGCCGTCAAAGGCCAGGTCGGCGTAGGCCAAGTCGTGCACCAGCCATATCTCGTGCCGCTTGCAGAAATCCACGATGGCGGCCATGAACTCCAGGTCCACGCACATGGTGGTGGGGTTGTGCGGGAAGCTGATGATGAGCATCTTGGGATTGGGCCAGGTCTGCCGGTAGGCGGTGCGCAGGTCTTCGAAGAAGTCGCGCCCCGGCAACAGGGGAACGCTGCGCAGGTCCCCGCCGGCGATCACCACGCTATAGGGATGGATGGGGTAGGTGGGGCTGGGCACCAGCACCACGTCGCCCGGGCTGATGGTAGCCAGCACCAGGTGGCTCAGCCCCTCCTTGGCCCCGATGGTGGCCACCGCCTCCAGCTCGGGGTCCAGCTCCACCCCATAGCGGCGCTGGTACCAGTTGCAGATGGCCAGGCGAAGCTTGGTGATGCCCTTGGAGGCCGAGTAGCGGTGGTTAGTGCCCTTGTTGGCTGCCCCGGTGAGCTTGTCCACAATATGTTGGGGGGTGGGGATGTCCGGGTTGCCCATCCCCAGGTCGATGATGTCCTCCCCCCGGTGCCGCGCCGCCATTTTCAGCTCATTGACCACGGCGAAGACATAGGGAGGCAGCCTCTTCATTCGGCGGAATTCCTGCATTTTCCACTCCCGCAAACGCGGTTAAAACCGCCCGGAGTCGCCGGGACGGCTGGTGTTGATGGCCACAAAGACTAAATTTTTAAGCTATCCCAGCCCCCCCCAAGTGTCAACCCTGCCCGCCCGGCCCGGCGGTACTTGGCCGGCGGCGGCGCCATG
>JAMOVV010000069.1 GCA_027067385.1 Desulfarculaceae bacterium | reverse complement strand
AGGCCAGTGGACGGGTGGCCGCGCTGGGGGAGGCGATCTACCTGGCCGGCATGCTGGAGCTGGAGCGGCGCGCGGCCGGTGAACTGGTGCGGCTCTCCCGGCAACCCGGCCTACTGGAGCCCCACCGGGTGGCCAAGGCGTCCCGGTGGGTGGCAGATAAGTTGTCCGTGCGTCCCTCGGCTGGCCAAGAGCAGGCCCTACGCGAGCTTTTGGGGGCTGGTATGGGGGTGCTCACCGGTGGTCCAGGCACTGGCAAGACCACCCTGGTGCGCGCTTTGGTCACCATTGCGATACGTATGGATAAAGCGGTACTCATGGGAGCCCCTACTGGTCGGGCGGCCAAGCGGTTGTCAGAGGCCTGCGGCCTGGAGGCCCTCACCATACATCGCATGCTGGAATACAGCCCCAAGGAAGGACGCTTCAACCGTCACGCCGCGCGGCCCTTGGAAGCCGACCTGGTGGTGATCGACGAATCGTCCATGATCGACACCTGGCTGCTGGCCCACCTGGTGGCCGCGGTGGGCCGCGGCGCTGCGCTCATCCTGGTGGGCGACGCCGACCAATTGCCCTCCGTGGGTCCCGGCCTGGTCTTTCGCCAGATTATCGAGTCGGGCGTGGCCCGGGTGGCCCGGCTCAGCGAGATATTCCGGCAGGACACCGCCGGGCTCATCGTTTCCAACGCCCACCGGGTCCTGGCCGGCGATATGCCGGTGCTGCCCGCCTGGGAGCGGGAGAGCGACTTCTATTTTGTGCCCATCAAGACGTCCGACCAGGGGGCGGAAACCGTGCGCCGCCTGGTGTGCGAGGCCTTGCCCCGGCGTTTTGGGCTGGATCCCGCGGCTGATATCCAGGTGCTATCGCCCATGCACCGGGGTGCCTTGGGCTGCCAAAACCTCAACCGCATGCTGCGTATGACCCTTAATCCCAGGTCCCAAGGCAGGGTTGGTTTCCAGGTTGGTGATAAAGTAATGCAAGTGAGGAACAACTACGATCTGGAAGTCTACAATGGCGACGTGGGTACCGTGGCCGCCATCAGCGAAGACGGGGCTAAGGTGATCATGGGCGAGCGGTCGATCAATTATTCGGCCATGGACCAAGACGACCTCATCCTGGCCTACGCGGTGACTATCCACAAGTCCCAGGGGTCAGAGTACCCGGCCGTGGTGGTGGTGCTGGGGAGCGAGCACTTCATCATGCTCAACCGTCCGCTGCTCTACACCGCGCTCACCCGGGGCCAGCGCCTGGTGGTGGTGGTGGGACAGGAGCGGGCCCTGTCCCGCGCGGTGCGCCACGCCGCGCCCATCCAGCGCCACGCTGGGCTGCTTGCCAGATTAAACGAAATATCATAAGTAGATATAGATATACTTAATGTAATTTCTATAGTTGTTTTCCTCCGGGATGATAGGCCCCAAAAGGCGGCGGGCGGATCAAAAATGATCCACCCGCCCAAGGATTGGAACTAGCAGCCTGTTGTGGGCCGCTCGTATCTCGGCGCAGGAGGGGACCTAACGCCTGTAGTCGATGACCCCCCGTCGAGGGCCAGGGAACCCGAGTTTACACCACACCTACAATCTAGATAATCTCGTTGGGTATTAGGGTGCGGTCAACCACCGCTTGCATACCGTGCAAGCGCCAGGAAGGGGTGTGGTCCAACCTGGCCAATATGTTTTGCAGGCATTGCCGGGCTTCCTCGTACCCATGGAGCGGTGGCGGCCCAGCCTTGTTTTGGCCTCCCGGGGCCACGTTTCGCGGTGATAATTCCTTCACCTGAGCACCTGTAAAACTATGCCAACACCACCGGGGCTAGACGTAGTCGCCCCGGTTGAACCTGATCATTTCCGCCTGGGCCTGGGCCACGGCCTGGTGGGCCAGCTCTTGCAGTTTCCCCGCGCCCTGCTGTTGGCCCAAGCGCTCGCTTATCATCCGGGTCTGCCGCTGGATATCATCCATCAAGGGACCGATCTGCTTAAGGGTGGTGGAGGGATCGGCCAAGGAGGCGCTGTAGTCTTCCAGGCTGGTGAGCAGCCCATCTATCTGGTGCCACAGCTCGGGAAGCTCAGCCGCGCCGGCCTGACCCACGGATTGACCCGCGGCGCTCTGGCTCACCTGGCCTGATCCGCTGGTCTCTCCCAGCGCCTTGCCCATGATCGCGGAAAAACACTGCGGGTCGCCGGCGTTGCCTTTGCGGGGACGCGCCTGGTCCAGCGGCACCACGTTGGGCGGGTAGTTTTCAATCTTCATTACAGCCCTCCAACTGTCGCGCAAAAGAGCTGCAAGCAATATGCCATTGGGAGCAGTTACAAAATGACCGTTATAACAATCTGTTGTGGTTTAGACCTGCGGCCGAGACTGGGCAGGAATTGCCTTGCGGCCCAGGGAGAGGCAGGTTTTGCCCCTGGCCGCCACTTTAGAGTTCGTACTTGTGGTCTTCTAAGGTGGCGTAGTCCTCGTCCGGGTTGGACGAGAGAAAGACGTTTACCGACTGGTGGCGTTCGGTCTTGAGCTTAAAGCCCACGGCGTGGGGCTGGATGGGAAATTCCCGGTGGCCGCGGTCCACCAGCACCGCCAAGTCGACCCGGGAGGGCCGGCCCAGGCTGAAAAGCGCCTCCAGCGCCGCCCGGGTGGTGCGGCCGGTGAAGATAACGTCGTCCAGCAGCACCACTTTGCGCTGGTCAACGTCGAAATCGATTATCGTGGCGCGCACTTGGGGAACCTGGCTCAGCCGGCTATAGTCGTCGCGGTACAGGCCGATGTCCACCATGCCGATGTCCAAGTTCAACTGGCGGCGCCCGGACTGGCGGGCCAGGGAGCGCATAAAGCGCTGGGCCAGCAGGCCGCCGCCGCCGTGGATGCCCACCAGGGCCAAGCCCTCGGGATCGCCGTGGTTGATCCGCAGGATTCCGGCGGCCATCTTATCGATTCCACGGTGGATCTGCTGGGAATTCAAGATCACCCGCGGAGGCGTTGCCGTGGTTTGTGGCATCATTGACCAACAACACAGACGTTGGGGTTGGGCCGAATTAAACTGGAAAAGTGCATAACTACCAGTCACAAGGTGGGATGTCAAGGCATGAGTTTGATATCTTTGCAAAATGTCACTTGCCCCTGGCCATGTCGGGCCGAAAAGCGAGCTGGACGGCACCCTTGCATAAATTCACCATGTCCGCCACCTGGCCCGGGTTTTGGACGCGGGCAAAGCAACTATTGCATACAGGCCGGTGGGTGGGTTAGAATTACGTGAAAATTTTTACTACATCGCGGACAGAATATTTCGGCCTGAAAAATCAGTCCACCACCTACTACGCAGGGGCGGCCGTAGAAGGGTTGGTTGGCCTAATACCGCGTTATATTGTGATTTAGCCGCACCCGGACGAGCCGGCTCGGGCTCGTCCCGTGGACATAATGTCCCAAACATGCTAGTTATTTTGCGAAAGCCAAGGGCGCGTATTTACAGCCTGGCGGCCAGGCTGCCGGTATTGCTCATATACATTTAAGGAGTTCTCATGCTTGAGTTAGGAAAAGGTGTTGATATCCTAACCGATATCGGCGGGGTGCAGGGTGACGACGCTATTGAGCGCGTGTTTCGCGAAAACATGGACGAGGCCAATTTCAACAAGATCCAGCAGATTACCAACCCCCAGGCGCGGCTGAAGATCGCCAACGCCATCGCCTTGGGGCGGCCGGACCAGGTCTTGGTCAACACCGGCAGCCCGGAAGACCGGCAGCTCATCCGGGAGCTGAGCCTTAAGCACGGCGAGGAACGCGCCTTGGCCATCCCCGACCACACCATCCACTACGACCTGGCCCAAGAGCAGGCCCGGATCGTGGACCGTACCTTTTACATCACCAATGACGATGAGACGGTGAGTTCCCTGGCCAAACGCATCGGCCGCCAGGAGGCCTACGATTATGTTAAAGAATACATGGTCGGCATGATGAAAGGCATGACCCTGGTGATCGGATTCTACTCCCGGGGGCCGGTGGGCGCGCCGGCCGCCATCCCGGCCATCGAGGCCACCACCTCGTTTTACGTGTGCCACTCGGCCGAGCTACTGTATCGCAACTGCTTTGCCGACTTTGACGCCGAGGCCCAAAGGGTAGGGCACTTCTTCACCAATATCCATTGCCAGGGTCCCAACCGGCCGGAAGACCTACCCAACGCCCGGGTCTTCATGGACCGGGCCCACCAGACCACCTACAGCACTTTCTGCACCTATGCCGGCAACACCCTACTGCTGAAAAAGGGCAACCATCGCTTTGCGGTGGACCGGGCCACCTATTTCCGGCGGGGCTACGAGCTTTCGGAGCACATGTTCATCACCGGGCTCAAGGGCCCCGGCGGCCGGGTGACCTTCTTCGCCGGGGCCGCGCCCTCGGGCTGCGGCAAGACCACCACCGCCATGGTGGGCGATGATTTCATCAGCGACGACCTGGCCCAGATATGGATCGCCGAGGACGGGACCATCCGCAGCATCAACCCCGAGACCGGCATATTCGGCATCATCGAGGGCGTCAATTGGACCGACGACCCCATGATGATGGACCTGCTGCGCCATGAAAAGGCCGAGGTGATCTTCTCCAACGTGCTCGTCGACGACGCGGGTAAACCGCACTGGGTGGGCAGCGGCGAGGAGCCTCCCAAGGAGGGGTTTAACTTCCAGGGCCCCTGGAAAGAGGGCCAAACCGATGCGGACGGCAAGCCGGTACCCTTGTCCCATCCCAATGCCCGTTTCACCCTGCGGGCCGAAAACCTGGCTAATTGCAGCGACAAGCTGCATGACCCGGCCGGGGTGATAACCAAGGTGTTCACCTATAACGGCCGCGACAGCGATACCATGCCGCCGGTGCGAGTGGCGCGCAACCCCGATGAAGGCGTGGTGATCGGCGCCTCCATTGTGAGCAAGGCCACGGCCACCGAGGTGGGGGCCACCGGCGTTAAGCGCCAGCCCTGGGCCAACCAGCCCTTCATCCCCGGCGCCCTGGGCGACAACATGATCGCCCAATTCGAGTTCTTCAACAACCACAAGATTTCCCCAGAAAACCGCCCCATCATGGCCGGGCTAAACTATTTCCTCACCCACGAGGCCCGCGGCGGCGTGGGAGACGGCCTGTTGGGCGAAAAACGCGACGTGAAGGTCTGGATGGGCTGGTTGGACCGGCTTATCCACAACGAAGTGGAGTCGATAGAGACGCCGGTGGGGCTCTTGCCCAAGTACGAGGACCTCAAGGCCATGTTTGCCGAGCTGTTGGACAAAGAGTATCCCCGCGAGCTATACGACAAGCAGTTCGCCCTGTACGTGGACAAGATCGTCGAGCGCATTGACATGCAATACCAGGCGTTTAAGACCGAAGATAACATCCCGCCGCGCCTGTTTGAGATCTACGACGAGCAAAAGCGTGACATGCTGGCCATCAAGGAGAAATTCGGCGCCGTGGTGCTGCCCGAACAGGTGGGCCAGTGGATGGCTGAAAAGTAGCTCGACCGGCGGGGTGCGGTGAAGAGCCACCCCGGCCGGGTAGGGCGATGAACAATTGGCCGGGGTCCTCGCGAGGGGGCCCCGGGTTTTGGTTAGTAGACTGATTTTATCGGCCAACGCGCGGACTGTCCTGCTCCACGGTTGTTAGTACTGGCGGCTTGTGCTAGTTTGCGGCCATGAACCAGGCGAAACAAAACGGCCCCACTAAGGGGCAAGCGGTGGTCATCGGCGGGGGGCACTTCGGCGCCTTGGCGGTTAAGCGCCTGTCCGGGCGCGTGAGCCTGGTGGTGGAGCCGCAACCCTCGCGCGAGCTGCTAGGGCTGGGGGTGCCGGTGCGCCCGGCCGACGGCATAGGTGAGTTGGAGCGCTTGCTCACAGGTCCTGACCCGCCCCGTTGGATCGTGCCGGCCCTGCCGCGGCATCTGCTCAAAGATTGGCTGGTGGGCAGCCTGGCGGATCAAAACCCGCGGCAACAAACCATTCCGCCGGAGGTGTTGCCCGAGGCCGGCCTGGTGATCGCCGGGGACGCGGGCCAGTACTACCTCAGCGTGTCGAACTTCACCTGTCCGGACGACTGCCCCGAGCCCGGCGAGCTGTGCACGGTCACCGGCGAGCCCCGGGGGGTGGACATGTGGCGCCGCCTGGCCGCAGTGGCCTGGCCCCAGGGCGAGGTGGGGGTACTGCGCAGCCGCCAGTTGGCCCCGGGCGTGGGGGGGCTGCTCACCCACGAGATGCTCCACCTGCGCCAGGCCATTGCCGAGCGCGGCGGCTCGTGGCTGCTGGCCACCGCCTGCCGGTGTCACGGCGTGGTGGACGCGGTGGCCTTTGATCCCCGGGGCTGACCCGGCGCAGGGCAGGGCGCGACCGCCCGCCGGCGGCTGTGACTATTATCGCTGCGGGGCTGTGATTATCGCCACTGGATGGTCTCGCCCGGGGCCAGGGACTTGAACCGGTCGATCTTGAGCCACCGGATAGCAACCCCCTTGGGCGTGGCCACGATGACCCGTTGGTAAGTAACCCCGGTCTTGGTGTCCACCAATAGCAGACCGCCGTACTGCCCTGGCGCGTTATAGATTTGGAAGCGCGGCGGTGCGCTATAGTAGGCCACCGTGCCGGCCGGGGACAGGGGGCCGGGGTTGGGCTCGGCCGCTGCCACGCCGGCCACCGCGGCCAGCAGCAAAACCATCGCCAGCACGGCCAGCACATTTTTTCTTGCCATCACGCCCATAAAATGCCTCCGTTGATGTAAGGTTTGTATAGACCCTCTTATAATAAGATGATAGCCGTCGAATTTGTCCGACCGGTTTTCCCGACCGAGGAAGCGACCACCGCACCGGATTAAACCATCACCCGCCCCCGGCGCACTTCCTGCTATCGGCAGTTAAAGCAGGTACTTGAATGCACGCTTGGTAACCGTTGCCTGCTAGCCGGGTCGTTAAATCCAACTATGGCCTACTCTGCATTAAAATTAGCGCAACCAAGGTGCCAGCACAAGACCGCAATCCAAGAGGCAGTAATCCGACTTCATCGTAAATATGAAATAAGGCAATTGCAACCATGGTGTCAACTTTCCTGGATATCCGGGCAAACGGCCCAAAACCGGGGGCCAGAGAGCAAAACCATGCCTGGTGCGAAAACATTTTCACGGGCCGACATGGCCCCTTGGCCGGGCCTGGGCGCAGGTCGCCAGTACCCACTACCGCCGGGTGACCCACCCAATAAATTCACAGGCCCCGCAACCCATGGCTAGCGGGCTGGGTTGGGTCTTTACCAGGTGTAACCAGGATACGGCGGTGCGCTCCAGGCGTTTTCAAGCGCCAGCCGGGGATGGTGGGGAGATTTTACGGGACAGTTAGCCTGGGCTCTGTGCGGCGCGGCGTTCAGTTGCGGCCCGGGTTGGGGTCTGGGGTTAGCTCTTGATGTCGAGCACCGTGCCGAGCATCTCGTCCTCGGTGCGCAGCATCTTGACATTGGCCTCAAACACGCGCTGGTCGGTGATGAGGTTGACCATTTCGCGGGCCAAGTCGGTGCCCGAGGCCTGCAACACGCCGGAGACGATGGTGCCGTGGCCCGGGGAGCCCGGCGGCTGCAAGACCGGTGGGCCGGAGGCCTCGGTGGCCCGAAAGGCGTTGCCACCCACCGGGGTGAGCCCGCCGGTGTTGCCAAAGGACGCGGTGAGCAGTTGCCCCTGGCTTATCACGCTGCCGTTTTCAGCCAGGGCCTGGACCTGGCCCTGTGGGGTCACCCTGATCTGCTGGGCGCCGGCGGGTATAGTGATTCCCGGGGCCACGGTGCGGCCCAAGGGGTCCACCAGGCGGCCCTGGGCGTCGAGCATGAAATTGCCGGCCCGGGTGAACAACTGGCCGCCGCCGGGCTGGTTGAGCACAAAGAATCCCGGGCCGTCAATGGCCAGGTCCAGGGAGCCTTCGGAGACCAGCAGCGGGCCGGAGGGCAGGGCGGTGGTCCCCACCAGGCGCACCCCGCCTTCGGCCGCCTCGGCCTGCTCCACCCGGCGCGGGATGAACCCCGGCGTGGAGATGTTGGCGATGTTGTGGGCCGTTTGTCCCACGCGGCGCTGGGTCGCCCGCAGGGCCGAGACCGAGGCTATGATGCCTTCCATCACCATGATCAGTTTCCCAAGGTTGGGGCAGGGGATTTGTCGCCGCCCCCGTCTGGCTACTTTGTTGAATTATATCAATTTACAACCGGGGCGGCCAGATTTTATGTTTCGACCAGCGGGGCCAGCAAGGCCAGGATGCGGCGGCGGTCCAGGTTGGAATGGATGACGCCCACGTCCTGGTCGGTGTTTGCCAGGTCGCGCTGTAGTCTTTCCATGGCCTCATGTGCTTGGGCGGGAGTTGGTAGCTGGGAGTCGAGAGCCTTGCGATTTTCGCGTGATACCAGGTACACCACGTCAGCGGACGGGGTGGTGTTAGACGGAGTTGGGCAGTGCGCGCCGGCGCTGCGCAGGGTACGGCTGGAGGCGGAGCGCATTCGGCTGACCCCTCGGGGGCCATTATCGACGACAAGTCGAATATATGGTGGAATGTCTACCACTTAACCAGCCAATCCGTCTGTCGGTTGCAGAATAATTATTTTCCTCCTGTTAGTGTTATCGGCCGCGATGTCATTAAACTTAAATTTTATTTTGGCTTAGGGGCATTTTTCTGATGCCGCCGGCGACTAATTAGAAATCCCATCATAAAAACCCAGAACCATGTGATTTTATGGGCATATACGAGCAAACCCGCACGAAGTTGCTTTAGGCCCCAAATAAATGTCGCATAAGGTATATTATGTAACACATTGTATGGAAAAAGCGGGTACCCGTAATGCGGGCCGTTGGAACGCGCCCGGTTGCGAGCATGGGGTCGGAGCGGAAAAGAGACCATTAGCGTTGCTCGCAACGCACTTTCTTGCGATTCAGTCTTGTTGTGAGACATCAACGACGTAAACGAAAACTCCCATCCCTGCATCATTCAGTACATCGTCATCTTCAAGAACCGCGCGTCTCATTTTAGTTGCTAATTTATGTGCTTCGTCGTTAATAACGTCCCCGTTGCAAACAAGAATCTCCCCAATACTGAGTTGTGTCCACGCCATAATGAAATCATAAATATCCCTCGTGAAAATTGTATTGCCACATATCGGTCTCGAAAAGAAACCACAGTACCAATATGGATACCACGGCGGCCATATTGTGTTGTGTGAGAGCACCGGGGGAAAAGCAATATCTTTTGAATTTATGCTCTTCTTACCTTTCATGGAATCCGCGACCACCGGCGCAGAGACAAAGATCATCTCCCCAGGGCTATATAACAACCCATAGGCACCAAGGCACCTCGATCTGTTGAGGAACACAATGTTCGTGTGACGATTTAGAATGCCACCTACCCCACTGATGGCAGGAAAATGTTTTAATAAGAACAGTTGGTCGAGATTAATTGTCCAAGTAATCGAAGCTTTATTGTGTTTCCCCTTCTTATTCTGAATGAAGCAAAGACGCTCAAAAATAGGCTTTCCATTCTCAATAACAACGCTTACAACAGCCATGTCACCAAGCTCGCACTGATGTGGCCCGTTGTTGAAACCATTGTATTTGACTTGGGAGCGGTGCCCATGAATAAACTTTGAGGCAACTTTGATTTGCATTCCTCCCTTGGAAGTATACGACTTTTTCGAGACATTAACGAGCCGCTTAACCAGTATCTCCTCATCTTCCCCATTTATCTTTGCTTGGTATCCCTTGCAAAGTTCTGAATACCAAGATATTGCCAATGCAAGCTGAAAATGATAAAACCTCTTTGTTCCCAATAGACCAGCTAGTTTTTGCATCACTTATGCTGTCTCCAGTCCTTAATAATAAGCGCAACCTATGCATAATAATGATACAGCGCTGTTTTATTAAAGATCAAGGGGCTAGCCAATGTTGGCTAGCCCCTTGTTATTTGCTTGGAGGCGGCGACCGGATTTGAACCGGTGAATAACGGATTTGCAGTCCGCTGCCTTAGCCACTTGGCTACGCCGCCGATTTTTTGGTGTTGGTGGTTGGCCGGGTTGTTGCGCCTCCGCTTGTTGCTATTTACGCGCTGGTTCTACCCTGGTTCTAGCTAAAAAGGTTCGTGCCTACGACAAGTTAGCCGTGATTCCCGGCAATGGCAATGATATCGGGCCTGCTGGGAGGTGTCAAGATGTTTCAGCGGCCAGTTGCGGGTATTGGCGAGGTTGGCGATGACGGTTGGGGCTGGCCGCTGCTTGCACAAAAAAACCAGCCCCTTAGGACCGGCTCGTCGTCTCGGGCAAATGCCTGGTGTCTTGCCTTGCCGTCTGGTGTTTTGCCTTGCCGTGTTGTAGCGCGCCGACGCTATCGCCTGCCTTGCTCCCGCTGTTGCACCGCCCTACCCTGCCGGCTTGCCTGGCCCGGTGCCGCTGCCCTCTAAGGTGCCTGAACGGCGCGCCTCGCCCCTCCCTGCCCCGGGACTTCACATAGCAGCCTTGTCTCCGGCAGACTCCACAAGGTGCCTGGACGGTGCGCCCTCTCTCGCCCTGCCCCTTATCTGGCACCCTCTTGGCTAGCCTTGGCGTCCTGGCTAGACCTGGCACCCCTTAGCTAACC
>JAMOVV010000068.1 GCA_027067385.1 Desulfarculaceae bacterium | reverse complement strand
GCCCCTGTTCGCCTGCCGGTGCCCGGTCGCCCGGTTGGCCCTGGGTAGCTACGCCTTTTTCGCTGGCTGGGCCTCGGTCGCCTATTTGGCTTTTGCCGCCCGGCTGGCCCTGAGCAGCCAGCCCCTGTTCGCCTGCTGGTGCCCGGTCGCCCGGTTGGCCCGGTTGGGTGGCCAGGTCCATGATCACCGCCTTTCAAAGCATGGTCGTTTGGCCTGGGAGGCTTGCTGACCTAGGCTATAAAATATCGAAAATGACTTGCGTAAGTCAAGTTGTTTTTTGGTCAGGGCGGTGAACGGTAGGGTCCGGGCGGCGGCCGGTCAGCCGTACCGGCGGGCGGGACCGCACCGGAGCCTTGGCCGGCCGGCCAAGGCCAGGGACGAGGGCGCGGTCTGGCGGGGGTATGGCTCGTTTGGTTGCGAAAGTGGTTTACGCTTAGGCGGGCAGGTAGGTGGTTGGTTGCAAGCAGGGCGCATGTGTTTGCTATATTCGTGGACTCAACTGAAATATCAAGAAATATCCGGCGGCTTCTTGACGCGCCACAGGTGGCGCAGGCGGTAAAAACCCTCGCCCCCCAAGGAAAAGCGGCTTTGGCGGCTGTCGCGGCAGACCACCGGCACCTCGACAACCCTGGCCCCTTCCTGTTGGGCGCGGTAGATGAGCGCCAGGGTGTAGCCGGTGTAGGGATCGATGTCGCTAAGGTAGCGCCGGGCCAGCTCGGTGGTGAAGGCCTTGGCCCCGAGGGAGTAGTCGCGAAACGACAGGCTAAGCACCAGCCGGGCGGCGGCGATAAAGGCCCCGGAGGCCAACACCCGCAGCAGGCCGCGCTCCTGCCTGCCGGCCTGCTTGGAGCCGACCACCACCGCGGCCCCGCGCTCCAGGTGCTCCAGCGCGGTGGTGATAAAGTCCGGTCCCACCGACAGGTCCATGTCCAGGGTGATGAGGAATGGCTGTGCGGCCACTCGCACCGCGCGGGCAAAGGCCCGGCCCGCTCCCTTGGCCTCCAGGTGAAAAAAGCGCAACTCCGGGTGCTCGTCGGCCAAGCTGCGCCCGATCTCGGCGGTGCGGTCGGTGGAGCCGTTGGAGCCGATGATCAGCTCAAACTCGCGGCCAAGGCCGCGGCAGTGCTCCAAGACGGCCAGGGCGTTGGGGGCCAACAACCGTTCTTCGTCGAGCACCGGGATGAAGACGCTGAAACCTTGCATATGGGCATTATGCGCCGGACGGGCTCCGGCGGCCAGGATAAATGCGCTGGCCCCGGCGGCCGGTCACGTGGTGCTCGACAGGGGACCGAGCAAGCGCTAACATATTTATCCAAAAAACCGGAGCAGGTATCCATGGCGCGTGTTGACGACTACCAGTTGAGTTTTGACTTGGCGGCCGAGCAGTTGGCCCAGATGGACCCGGCCCGGGTAGCCGAGCGCTCCGGTGCCGCGGAGGCCGCCGGCGGCGCGGCGTTGGAGCTGGCCTACTACGGCCGGCCGGTGCGGGTGGGTTTGGCGCCGGTGGCGGTGGAGGTTCTGGACGGCGGTCCCGAGATTCCCCTGGCCGAACAAGCGCTGATCCTGCATTATCTCACCCGGGCCGACGGCGAGCCCTTGGCCGATGATTGGATCACCTTCCGGGAGGTGGAGGCGGGGGAGTTTTACTGGTCGGCCTTTGTGAAGCGGGCCAAGAACCCCTTGGTGGGGTTTTTCGGTTCGCGCCCCGAGCTGCTTAAGGAGCTGGCCCCCAAGGTGGGCGGCGAGGGCCCCGGCATCTCCGGCGATGTGAGCGTGGTGGTGCGGGCATTCCCCAAGGTACTGATTATGCTGGTGCTTTGGGAGGGCGACGACGAGTTCCCGGCCGACGGTAACCTATTATTCGACGCCAGCATCGGCCACTATCTCATCACCGAGGACGTGGCCCTAGCCGCCGGGCTGCCTATATATAAGATGATGGCCCTGGCCCGGGGGTAGCCGGTCCCCGGTGGCGCGGGCCGGATTGATGCTTAACTTCTAGTTGCGATTCCTAAGACTAGTTGTTTGATTCGGTTATTCGTCGCCAGGCGTGGAATTTGGAAGACCGGTTGGTGTTTTTATAGGGAAATTGCTGTGGGGCTGGCGGCGGCCCCTTGGGCCGGCCTTGACCCAAGCAGGCCAATATGATCTTGGTAGAATCCGCACCAAACGACGAAGAACCATATGTTCAGGAGAGTAGCACGTGTTCCAAGCCATAGACTGGTCCCAGGCCGACGGTGACGAGGTGGTGTGTCACTGCCTGGGGGTGAACAAGCGAACCATCGTTGAGGCCATAAAGAGCGGCGCCTATACCTTGCCGCTGGTCAAGACCATGACCCAGGCCGGCCGCGGCAAGGACTGCAAGCGCCGGCATCCCGAGGGGCGCACCTGCGAGAGCGACATAGACGAGTTGATCGATCTCTACAGCGATATCCCCCGGGACAAGGGCTGCGACTGCGGCTGCGGGTGCGGCTGACAAAGGGCGCCCGGGTGGCCTGCTGATTTACGATGGCGAAACAGACGGAGCGGCCGGCATAGAGGTCATCAGCAAGACCAAGGGCGCTAAGGACGCGCCCGGGTCGGCTACGGGAGAAGATAAAAGTGAAGATAGCGGTTAGCGGCAAGGGCGGGGTGGGCAAGACGACCTTTGCGGCGCTTTTGGCCCGGGCCCTGGCCAAGCGCGGCCTCAACGTGCTGG
>JAMOVV010000067.1 GCA_027067385.1 Desulfarculaceae bacterium | reverse complement strand
TTCCACCGAGCCGCGGGTATCGGCCTTGACTACGAGGTTGAGTTCTTTCTTTTGTCCCTCGGCCATCTGGTCCAAGACGCCTTCCAGGGTGAGGGCGGTCTTGGCGCTGAGCTGGGCCTCGCGTTTCTTGGTCATGCGGTGGTTGGCGATCTGCTTGGCCTGTTTATCGGTGGCGACCACCGCGAAGTCGTCGCCGGCCTCGGGCACGCCGCCAAAGCCCTGCACCTCCACCGGGATGGAGGGTCCGGCTTCGTCGACCCGTTGGCCCTGGTCGTTGAACATGGCGCGGACCTTACCGGCGTAGACGCCGCTGACAAAGCAGTCGCCCACCCGGAGGGTACCTTCCTGCACCAGCACGGTGGCCAGGGCGCCGCGTCCTTTATCGAGGGAGGCTTCCAGCACGTGACCGATGGCTGGTTTATCGGGGTTGGCCTTGAGCTCCAGGAGTTCGGACTGCAGGCCCAGCATTTCCAATAGTTCGTCGACGCCCTCGCCGGTTTTGGCCGAGACGTTGACGAAGATGGTATCGCCGCCCCAGTCTTCGGGCACCAGGTCCAGCTCGGAGAGTTCGCGGCGGACCCGGTCGGGGTCGGCGCCGGGTTTGTCGATTTTGTTTACGGCCACCAGCATGGGCACCTCGGCGGCGCGGCAGTGGTTGATGGCCTCACGGGTCTGTTCCATGACGCCGTCGTCGGCGGCCACCACCAGGACCACCACGTCGGTGACCTTGGCGCCGCGGGCGCGCATTTCGGTGAAGGCCTCGTGGCCTGGGGTATCGACGAATATCACGTGGGAGCCGTCGTCCAGGTGGACATCGTAGGCGCCGATCTTCTGGGTGATACCGCCGGCCTCTCCCTCGGCCACCCGGCTTTTACGGATGGCGTCGAGCAGGGAGGTTTTGCCGTGGTCCACGTGTCCCATGACCGTGGCCACCGGCGGGCGGGGTTTGAGGTCTTCGGGCTTGTCTTGGGGGCGCTCCAGGATGTCTTGTTCTTCGAAGGAGACGCGTTCCACCTCGAAGCCGAACTCGCTGGCCACCAAGATGGCGTCTTCGATATCGATGGTTTGGTTGAGGGTAACCATCATGCCCATGCTCATGAGGCGTCCCACCACTTCGGCGGCCTTGACCCCCATGCGCTTGGCCAGCTCGCCCACGGTGATGGCCTCGCCGACCTTGATGCGGCGTTTGATGGCCTTGGGCTTGGTGAGTTCGGTTTTGCGGGTTTTTTTGGCGCCGCCGCGGCGGCGACCCCGCCGCTGCCATCCGTCGTAGAGATCGGCCCGGTTCTTGATTTCCTTGCGCCGGCTGGAGGCCTTGCTCATGAGGAATTCGTCATCGGGGATGCGTCCGCCGCGCTTGGACTTTTTACGCCGGGCGCGGCGTCCCTCGAGCTTATCGGGCACCGGTGGCGGCGGCGGTTGCTGGCCGGGGCGCAGGGGTCGTCCGGGGCGGGCGGGGCGCGGTCCGCGCTTGGGCCGTTGGGTGATCATGGGGGCCACCGGCTTGGTGGGTCGGCTAATGATGCGGGCCGGGGTGTCTTTGCGCCGCTTGGCCGGTTTTTTCTTGGTTGGCTTGGCCTCGTCCTTGGCCGGCTTGGTTTCGTCCTTGGCTTCGGCCTGGTCCGCCGCGGTTTCTCCGGCGGACTCAGGCGGGGCCTCGGCTTCGGCGGTGGCCTCGGCGGTCGGGGCCTCGGCTTCGGGGGCCGGGGTTTCGGTCTCGGGCTGGGCCTCGGCGGCGGCCGGGGTCTCGGGGGCGGTCTCGGGCTGGGCCTCGGCTTCGGCGGTGGCCTCGGCAGGTGGGGCCGCGGGCTCCGGGGCCGGGGTTTTGGTCTCGGCCGGGGGCTGGGCCTCGGTCGGGGCCTCGGCGGCGGCCTTGGTCTCGGCGGGGGCCTCGGGCTCCGGCTCGGGTACGGGTTCCGGCTCGGGCTTGGGCACGATCTTTTTCCGGCGGCGGCGGATCACCCGCTTGGTGACCCGTTTTTCTTCCACCACTTCGGACCGTTCCGCCTTGTACTTGTCGCGAACCGCCTGGACCTCGTCGGGAGTGAGGGTGCTCATGTGGTTACGGACGTCCAGGTCCATTTCCACCAGCAGGCGCACCAACTCCTTGTTGTCGACCTTGAGTTCCTTGGCCAGTTCGTAGACCCGCATCTTGGCCATTAATAATCTCCTCACGTTCTCCTGGGGTCAGCGTCGCCGCCGCGGTGTTGTTATGCGGCGGGGCTGGACTGTCTAGTCATCGTCTCCAGAATCGGTACCTGGTTGGCCGGGTTGGTCCTCCGGCTCCTGGGGATTGGACTCCGGCTGGTCCTGGTCCGACGGCGGCTGGTCCGGTTCTTCGGGCTCGGCGGCGCTGTCGGTTTCGGCTGGTTGATTTTCGGCCTGGTCCTGGGTTTCCTGGCCGGCCAGCCGCTCAAGGCCCTCGATCTCCTCCGCGAGTTGGTCCAGGGGATTGGTCCCGGTGGGCCCGTCTTGGGCGGGGCCCTCGATCTCGTCCGCGAGTTGGTCCAGGGGGTTGGCCCCGGTGGGCCCGTCTTGGGCGGGGATTTCGATCTCGTCCGCGTCCTGGTCGGTATCGCCTTCTTCGGTGGATTCCAGGAGTCCGTCGGCGCGGTCGGCCAGGTATTGTTGGGCGTCGCCGATGAGCTGTTGGGCTCTTTCTTCGTCAATGCCTTGCAGGGAGGCCAGGTCTTCCACCTCGGCCTCGGCCAGGGATTCGGCCGAGCCGTAGCCGGCCTGGAAGAGGGTATCGGCCCCGATATCACCGACGCCGACCACGTCGAGCAGGGAGCGGTAGCCGTCGCGCAGTTCTTCGCTGTACTTGGTTTCGCTCTGCACGTCGATGCGCCAGCCGGTGAGCTTGGAGGCCAGGCGCACGTTTTGGCCCCGGCGGCCGATGGCCAACGAGAGCATCTCGTCGGCCACGATGACCTCCATGGTCTGGCTCACCTCGTCGACGATGACCCGGCTGATCTCGGCCGGGGCCAGGGCGTTGACCACGTACTTGGCCGGGTCGGGGTCGTAGGCGATGATGTCGATTTTTTCGCCGCGCAGCTCCTGGACCACGGCCTGGACCCGGGAGCCCTTGATGCCCACGCAGGCGCCGACCGGGTCCACGTCGCGGTCACGGCTGCTGACGCCGATCTTGGTGCGGCTGCCGGGCTCGCGGGCCACGCCCTCGATGGTGACGATGCCTTCGGATATCTCGGGCACCTCCAGGTCGAACATGGCTTCCACGAAGGCGGGGTGGGTGCGCGAGAGTACGATTTGGGGTCCCCGGCTGATGCGTCGCACGTCCAGGACGTAGGCGCGCACCCGGTCGCCGGGGTGGTAGCCTTCGCGGGGCACCTGCTCGCGGGGGGGGATGACCGCCTCGGTGCGGCCCAGGTTTACGATGATGGCTCCCTTGTCAAAGCGCTGTACGATGCCGTTGATGATCTCGCCCTTGCGGTCCTTGAAGTCCTCGTAGATGATGTCGCGCTCGGCGTCCTTCATGCGCTGGATGATGACCTGTTTGGCGCTTTGGGCGGCGATGCGGCCGAAGTCGTCGGTTTCGACCTTGACGCCCAGCTCGTCGCCGACCTGGCATTCGGGGTCCAGTTCCAGGGCTTGTTCCAGGGAGACTTGGGTTTCGGGGTCTTCTAGGTTTTCGACCACTTCTTTGAACTCGAAGACCTCCAGCTCGCCCAGTTCTTCGTTGTAGGCCACATCGACTTCCACCCGGATGCCCAGCTTACGCTTGGCCGCCGAGCGCATGGCCTCCTCCAGGGTATTGATAAGTATCTCCCGATCCAGGCCCTTTTCCCTGGCTACCTGGTCGATCATCCTGGCTAGGTCGCTCATGCGATGCACTCCTCGGGTCGGCTGTTTACTCCAGGCATGGTCATTTTTCCTGGCAGTCCAACCCTGCCTGATGTCGCCCGGGGGCCGCCGGTGAGGTGGCCGCGGGCGCTAAAATTCAATTTCCAGGTTGGCCTTGGCCACCCTTGCCAGGGCGATGGCCCGGACCTTGCCGTTTATTTGTATCAGGACCTCGTCGCCCATGAGGCCCTTTAGGGTGCCGACCAGTTTTTGGCTGCCGCCCTGGTCATCGTTTACGATGAGGCGGGCCAGGCGGCCGGCGAAAATCTCGTATTCCCGCGGGGTTTTAATCCGTCGGGTGAGGCCGGGCGAGCTGACCTCCAGGAAATAGCGTTCGGGGATGAGGTCCTCCACGTCCAGCAGGTCGCTGACCTGGCGGCTGAGGGTCTGGCACTCGTCCAAGGTTATGCCGCCTTCGGGCCGGTCCACGAACAGGCGCAGTATCTGGCCGCGCTTTTCGGGGTGGTAGGTGAGCTCCACCAAGACCAAGCCCTCGCCGCGCACCACCGGCTCCAGGAGCTCGGTGAGCTTGTCGGCCATGGCTTGGCCGGCTGGCGATCTGTCTTGGTCCAAGAAACCCTTCTCCCGACCGGGCGGGGCGATGCCCCTTGCGGTTCACCCCGGTCCTGCGGTGATCAATTGTGTTGCTCCCAACGCTACGGGCCACGTTAACCTTGCCCGCCGCGCTGACACCCCTGGCCCCCGTGGCCGCTGTGCCTAAACCCCCTGCACCCTCTGCTCCCCTTGGCCCCGGTGCATTGCACGCCCCTTGGCCCCTTGGCCGCTACGCTTAAACGCTCTGCGCCCCTCTGGCCCCTGCGCCCCTTGGCCCTCTGGCTCCCTTGGGCGCTGCGCCCGTGCATTACACGCCCCCGTGGCCCCGGTGCGTTACACGCCCCCTTGGCCCGGGGGCATAGGGGTAGCGGCCCGGACCTGGTAAGAGGACCGGGGACCGCTGTATCCTGCTCCGCATATCCATCGTGGCCTTTACGGCCTTGAGAAGTCGGATCAGGTCCGCTAAACGAAGCAGGCCTCGCGCACCGGGGGGCGGCGCACGGGAACCCCCTCGTAAAGGGACGCCCCGGCGAAAAAAGACAAAACCAAGGCGTTGCAGTGTCAGAGCGTTTTTACGACGCCGCCGGGTGACCTTGGAGTGGCGGTTTGGCCTCTCCGGGATGGCCTGTTGCCTTCCCGAGATAGCCTTACGCCTCCCCCCCGGGATGGCCCCTTGGCCTTCCCCCGGTCTCCTGTAAGCGCCGCGGAGGTCTCTGACCTGCCGCCTTTGCCTTGCCCGCCGCCGGGAAGCGGTCGGGCCGACGAAGGTTGGAGCGGGCAACGGGGCTCGAACCCGCGACTTCAAGCTTGGGAAGCTCGTACTCTACCAGCTGAGTTATGCCCGCTCACACCCGGGGACGGATCCGCCTCAGAAGCGGCCAGCCGCCCAGGTCCGGGCTTCCTCCGGAAGCCGCGTGCAAGGGGAATTATAGCGTAAGGAGGGGGTATGGCAAATAAAAAGTGAGGTGGGGGGCATATCGTTGCTTTTTGAGTTTGGGCCTGCTATGGGAGAAAGGTCACCGCAATCGATTAACCGGGAGTGAATTATGAGCACCGGCCAAGCCCGATCCGCGGCCCAGGAGCCGCCGCCGACGGTCCTGCAACGCCTGTTGGACGAGGTGATAACTCCAGGTCTCTGCGTGGCCTGCGGGACCTGTTTGGGGCTGTGCCCGCACCTGGTTTTCTTCGACGGCCAGGTGGCCGCGCCGGACGCCTGCGACCTGGAGCAAGGGCGCTGCTATGACCTGTGCCCCCAGGTGGCTGGGGCGGGCCAGGGGCCCCGGGAGCATGAGGGGGTGCTGGGCCCGGTGCGGGCCATCCACTGGGCGCGGGCCACGGCGGGGGAGCTGGACGGCCGGGTGCAGTACGGCGGGGTGGTTTCGGCCCTGGCGGCCCTGGCGTTGGAAGAGGGGCTGGTGGGCGAGGCGGTGCTCACGGCCGCCGGGGCGCGCGGCGCGCCCGCCGGGGTGCGGGTGAGTGACCGCGAGGGAGTGTTGGCCGCGGCCGGTTCGATCTACGCGGCGGCCGGGACCTTGCGGGAGTTGAACCAGGCCCTGGCCGAGGCGGCCGACCACTCGCTGTTGGTGGTGGGTCTGCCCTGCCAGGCCCGGGGCGCGGCGAAGATGGCCGGTCATCCTGATTACCCGGCGGCCGGCCGGCGGCTGGGCATGGTGATCGGGCTGTTTTGCACCATGAACCTATCGGCCCGGGGGCTGCGGGCGGTGCTGGCCGAGGCCGGGGTGGAGCCCCCGGTGCTGCGGGCCGATTTCCCGCCCCCGCCGGCCGGGGTTTTCCAGGTAACCACCGCGGCGGGGCTCAGCGAGATTCCATTGGAGAAGGTGTACGACGCGGTGCTGCCCGGTTGCAAGACCTGCGGCGATCTCACGGCCGAGACGGCCGACTTGTCGGTGGGCGCGGCCGAAGGCGAGGCGGGGCTCAACACGGTGATCGTGCGCACGGCCCGCGGCCAGGAGTTGCTGGAGCGGGCGGTGGCCGCCGGGGTGTTGGAATTGCGCCGGCCGGCGGCCGCGTCGCTGGAGCATCTCAAGGAGGCGGCGGCCGGCAAACGGGCCCGGGCGGCGGCAGGGGAGGTGGACCATGGCTGATATCAGCGGGCTGACGCCGGGCCGTACGGTATTGATGCAGGGCAACGAGGCCATAGCCCGCGGGGCCCTGGAGGCGGGGGTGAGCTTTGCCGCCGCCTATCCCGGCAACCCCTCCAGCGAGATTTTGCAGACCCTGGCCGACTCCGCCGAGGGGGCCGGGATATACGCCGAGTGGTCCACCAACGAGAAGGTGGCCCTGGAGGCGGCGGCCGCGGCGTCGTACTGCGGCCTGCGGGCCATGGCCTCGATGAAGCAGAACGGGGTGAACGTGGCCCAGGACTTCATCTGCAACCTCACCATCAGCGGGTCGGGGCCGGGCGGGTTGGTGCTGGTGACCTGTGACGACCCGGGCGCCATCAGCTCCACCAACGAGGAGGACGCCCGCTTCATCGCCAAGCTGGCTGACCTGCCGCTGTTGGAGCCCTCCACCCCGGCCGAGGCCCTGGCCATGATGAAGTTCGCCTTTGACCTGAGCGAGGACATCGAGAACCTGGTGGTGGTGCGGGCCATCAGCCGGCTGTCGCACACCCGGTCCGGGGTGGTGCCCGGCGAGCTGGCCGTGGGCCGGCCCCGCCCGGCCTGGGACCCCAAGCGGGTGATCACCACCATCCCGGCGGTGCCCCGGCACCAGGTGATGAAAGACAAGTTGGCCGAGGCCGGGGGGCTCATGGCCGCCGGTCCCTTTAACAGCTACGGCGGGCCGGATAACCCGGAGCTGTTGATCATCGCCTCGGGCTCGTCGGTGCTCTACGCCGCCGAGGCCATCGACATCCTGGGGGTGGGCCGGCGGGTGGGCCTGCTCAAGCTGGGTTGCACCTGGCCGCTGGATGAAAAGCTGCTGCGCAAGCACCTGGCGGCCACCGAGCGGGTCCTGTTCGCCGAGGAGGTGGACCCCTTCATCGAGGACCACGTCAAGTCGCTCTACGCCCAGCACGCGCCGGAGCTGGGCATCAAGCGTTTTTACGGCAAGGCCAGCGGGCACACCCCGGCCATCGGCGAGCTCTCGCCGGGCCGGCTGGCCGCGGCTGTGAGCGAGGTGCTGGAGCTGGGCCACCAGGCGGTGGACCCGGGTTACCTGGAGCGCGCGGTCCAGAGCGCCGGGGCCATGGCCGCCCCGCGCGAGGTGGGCTTTTGCCCCGGCTGCCCCCACCGGGCCTCCTACTGGGCCATGAAGCAGGTGCTGGCGGTGGACGGGCGCGCCGGGTTGGTGAGCGGCGATATCGGTTGCTACACCATGGGGGTGCTCTCCACCGGGTTTAACCGGGTCAACAGCGTGCACTGCATGGGATCGGGCCTGGGCATCAGCTCCGGGCTGGGCAAGCTGGGCCGCTTCGGCTTTGACCAGCCGGTGATCAGCGTGGTGGGCGACTCCACCTTTTTCCACGCCGCGCTGCCGGGCATTGTCAACGCCCGCTGGAACCAGGCCGACTACCTGCTGGTGGTGCTGGACAATTCGGCCACGGCCATGACCGGCTTCCAGCCCCACCCCGGCACCGGCCAGTTGGCCAGCGGCCAGGCAGGAGCCCAGGTGGACATTGAGCAGGTGTGCCGCTCCCTGGGCCTGGACTGCCGGGTGGCCGACCCCTACGACCTGGCCGCCACCAGCGATGCGCTTTACGATGCTCTGCAGCAAAAAGGGCTGCGGGTACTGATCCTGCGCCGGGTGTGCGCCCTGGTGCAGGGGCGCAGTGGCGGCCACCCGTACCGCATGGAGATAGACCCGGAGCTCTGCCGGGGCGACGCCTGCGGCTGCCACCGTTTTTGCTCGCGGGTGTTCAAATGCCCGGGCTTGGTCTTTGACCAGGCGCTGGGCCAGGCGGTGATCGACGAGGTGACCTGCGTGGGCTGCGGGGTCTGCGCCCAGATCTGCCCGGCCGGGGCCATCAAGGCCCTGGCCAAGGACCAGGAGGCGGCGGCATGAAAGAATTAGCAAGGGAACCGCTGGACCTGGTGATCACCGGGGTGGGCGGCCAGGGCAACGTGCTGGCCAGCCAGGTGCTGGGCCGGGCGCTTTTGGACCAGGGATACCAGGTGACCGTGGGCGAGACCTACGGCCTGTCCCAACGCGGCGGCGCGGTGATGAGCCAGGTGCGGGTCACCCGCCGGGGCGTGCTGGGCCCGCTCATCGCCGAGAACCAGGCCACCGCCATCATCAGCCTGGAGCCGATGGAGGCCCTGCGGGTGCTGCCCACCTACGGCCACCCCGAGGTGGTGGTGCTCACCAACGACCGCCCGCTGCAACCCCTGGGCGTCATCGCCGGCCAGGCCGAGTACCCACAGCCGCCTAAACTCCGGGCCGCCATCGAGGAGCTCTGCGGCCGGCTCTACTGGCTGCCGGCCACCGAAGAGGCCATGAAACTCGGCGCGCCTATCCTGGCCAACGTCATCATGCTCGGAGCCCTAGCCGCCAGCGGCCTGCTGCCTATCGGGGCCCCGGAGATCGAAGCCGCCCTGGCCGAAATGTTCCCCGACGAAAAAATGGCCGCCAACCGCCAGGCCCTGGCAGTGGGACAAGAGTTGGTGGCGTGATGTGAAAATTGGGAATTGGGGGGAGACCCTTTTGGTTCACAAAAAGGGTCTCCCCCCAAACCCCCCTCCCCAAAAAAACTTCAGCGCGATGGGCGAAATCCCGCGGGCCTGGCGGCCCGCCGCGATTTCGCCCATCCCTCCTTTGGGGGAGGTAATTTCTTTTTGGTTTGGAAGGGAGGTGTTTTTTATATTAGGAAAGGAAGGACACTTGTCTTGGGCTTCTGTGGGCGAGGATTTTATTGCCGGTCGGTGATGCGGCGGTCCGGCTAGCGGGCGGGCAGGTGTTGATAGGAGGTCCAGTGCTCCACCTCGGGCCGGATGGCCAGCCAGCCCAGCTCCTGGGCCAGCTCCAGCAGTACCACCACCCCAAAGACCACCAACAGCGCCACCCCGGCCATGCGCACCCAGCCGGCGCCCCCCCGCCGGCGCAGCAGCATGACGGCCGGTCCCACCCCGTAGATCACCGCGATGCCCAGCCCGCCGGCCACGTCCAGGGCCTTTAGGAACAGGTCGGGGTAGACATACACCACCACCAGCGGGGGCAGGAAGGTTATGCCGGCGCGGTACCAACGGTTGGCCACCGCCGGCGGCAGGATGTCGGTCCAAAAATTCAACAGGGCGCTGCTGAGGGTGATGTAGGAGGTGAGTATGGCGCAGATGGCAAAGAGCAGGCCGGCCGCCAGTATGGACGGCGAGCCGAGATGGCGCGCCAGGGGGATGGTGGCCGGCAGGTCGTCTTGGTAGGCCGCCAGCAGGCTGGAGGATGACCCTTGCAGGGGCAGCACGGCCACCACCATCAGGGTGAGCACCAGGGCCACCACCAGGGTGATGGCCACCCCGATGCCCAGGGCGCGCCGCACCGGGGCCGGTTGCATGTCCAGGCTGCGGCATATCAAGGGCACCATGTTGTGAAAGGCCAGGGTGCACATGATGATCGGCAGGGTGGCCGGGAAAAAGGACCAGTCGCGGTAGGACAGGTGCGAGACCTGCACCCCGCCGGCGGCGTGCCACAAGAGGTATAGCAGGCTGCCCACCAGCAGGACGATCAACAGGGCGTTGCCCCGGCGCACCACCGGCAGGCCGAAAAGCACCAGGGCGGTGGCCGGTACGAAAAACGCCAGCAGCAGGGTCCCCTGCCACTCCGGGCGGCCCAGCAGGGAGCCGAGCACCGTGGCGGCCCCGGCCAGGTAGGCCACCATGATGCCGTAGAGGTTCACCAGGTAGCCGATGATCAACATCCAGCGCCCGCCCCGGCCCAACTCCTGTTGGTAGAGCCAGGCCAGGTCGCGCTCGCGGCCCCGGCGTCTTATCAGGGCCTCGGCCAAGACCCACGCGGTGGCCAGCAAGGCCCCGGCCATGGCCAACTGGCCCACCAACGCCGGCCCAAAGCCGGCGAGCCCGGTCTGGATGGGCAGGCCCAGGATGCCCGCGCCCACCGCCGCGCCGGCGATGAGCAGGGCGGTGCCGATCACCGGTAGTTTCTTGGCATGGCCCGGGCCGTCCGGCATCTATTTCTCGCCCCAGCGCTTCTTAGACAGCGCCGTCTTTTTCATGACCACTTGCCAGGTCTTGGTGGTGAGGAAGGAGCTTGGCCATTGCTCGAGCATGTCGGTGAACATGGGCCAGGGCACGGTGAGCG
>JAMOVV010000066.1 GCA_027067385.1 Desulfarculaceae bacterium | reverse complement strand
GGCGCTACTGAAGCTTGCCTGGTCGCCGAAGCGGGCGCCCCAGAAGCTGGCTTGGTAGCCGAAGCGGGCGTCCCCGAAGCCGGCATCGTCGCCGAAGCGGGCGTCCCAGAAGCGTGCCTGGTCGCCGAAGATGGCGTTCATGAAGCGGGCATCGTCGCCGAAGAGGGCTTTATAGAAGCTTGCCTCGTCGCCGAAGCGGGCGCTACTGAAGCCTGCCTGCTTGCCGAGGCGGGCGTTCATGAAGCGTGCCTGGTCGCCGAAGCGGGCGCTACTGAAGCGTGCCTGGTCGCCGAAGATGGCGTTCATGAAGCTTGCCTCGTCGCCGAAGCGGGCGCCCCAGAAGCTGGCTTGGTAGCCGAAGCGGGCGCTATTGAAGCTTGCCAAGTCGCCGAAGTGGGCGCTCTCGAAGCTTGCCTGGTCGCCGAAGCGGGCAAAGCTGAAGTCTACCGGTCGGGTATTCTCGCCCTCTTGCGGATCCCGGCCCTCTTTCTCGTGCGGCAGTCGGAAGTCCCATTCCTCCATATTCATTTTGTCAGGGAACTCAAAGCCGGTGAAGTCCCATTTCCCTTGCTCGTAGAGCCCGCGAAACTTCCTTGCAAACTCTCTTCTCAGCCCCGGGTCCTGGTTCTTCTCTTGCAGCGGGAGGTGAAACAGGCAGAAGTCGTGACCCGGGTGTGCCTCGCGTTGGCAGCGCCGGTCTTCTATTTCGTATTCCGGCACCTTGGAATCCGGGCCGGGCCATTTACACTGGGCCATGAAGCTCCCCCCTGCACGCAGGCAACGCAGCCGGGCCGGCTGCGCTATACCCTACCCTGCCCAAAGCACCGCGGCGGTGTCAAGACCAACCCCGGTAGTGACTTGTGCCGGTTGCCAGGCTGTGGCATGCTGGACAAGATAAATCGTAATGAAATACCGGAAAGGATTGCCCCATGCCGTCGCCACGCTCCAGGTTTATCGCCTCGGTAACCGCGTTGGCCCTGTTGCTGGTGGCTTGGCCCGCCCTGGCCGCTACCGTGGACCAGGCCATCACGGCCCAGCGCAACCGCGACTATAAACAAGCCATCGTCCTGTGGACCCAGCTCATCGACTCCGGCCAGTTCTCCGGCGACAAGCTGGCCATAATGTATTACAACCGGGGACTGAGCCACCGCCGCACCGGCCAACTGGACAAGGCCGTGGCCGACTATACCGAGGCGGCCCGCCTAACCCCCCAAGACGCCAGCATCTTCAACAACCGGGGCTTTGCCTACGACGAGCAGCGCAAGTACGACCTGGCCATCGCCGACTACACCCGGGCCATCCAGCTAAAGCCCGACTACGCCCGCGCCTACAGCAACCGGGGCGTGGCCTACCGCAAAAAGGACCGCGACGACCTGGCCATCGCCGACTACAACCAAGCCATCAAGATCGACCCTCAGTACGCCACGCCCTACTTCAACCGGGCCCTGGTTTACCGCAAACGCAAAATGTACGACCGGGCCATCGCCGACGTAAAACGCTTCATGGAGCTCAATCCCCGCCACCCCCTGGGACCGCGTCTGTTGGCGGTTTTGCAAAAGGAGCAGCGGAAAAAACGTTAACCGGCCATCAGAACACCCAAATTCGGTAATTTCTAGTCGCGGACTGGAAATTTTACCGCCTGGCCGTCATTATTGAGTTTGTCATTAGGGATCGCTAGTCGCACTGGGGGACTAAATGAACCTATCGTGGAGCTGCCGGGAAACCTGTGCTCATCCGGGCTGGAGATCGCCTATCATCTTCTTTGTCTCCCTCCTGCTGGGGGAACTGGTCAACGCCGCTCCGGCCCGGGCCGCCGGCCAGGGCCTGGACTATGTCTCGCGTATCGGCAGCAACACCGTGGCCGCCGGCGTGCTCATCGCCATCGGCGCGGTGGTGATCTTCCTCAGCGCCATCAAGTACGGTACGATCTCGGCCAAGCTCCGGGACATGGCTTCCCAAGGACAACGCCATTACAGCCGTATCTACGGTTGGCTGCGATTTCTCTTGTTGCTCTTTTGCGCCGGCTACCTGGTGGCCCTTTACTCCCTTTTCTTCCACAGCCAGGTAATCAACCAGTTGATGATGGCCATGGTGTTCTTCCTGGGGGCGCTCTTTACCCTACTGGTGGTGCTGTTGCAGCAAAGGAGCCTCGACGAGATCAGCCGGCGCTACCGCATGGAGATGAGGATCAACCGGGACCTGCAACGTAAGCAGCGGCGGCTGCGTGAAAGCGAGGAACGGCTGCGCAACATCATCGATTCGGTACAGGCCGGCCTGGTGATCATAGACGCCGACAACTGTACGGTGCAAGACGCCAACCCGGCGGCCCTGGACATGCTGGGAGCCTCGCGCGAAGACCTGGTGGGCAGCAAGTGCCGGCAGAAAATCTGCACCCTGTGTAGAGACACGGCCCCGGGTGACGCCTGCGGAGGCCCACCCCCGCCGGAGGAACTGGCCCAGAGGCCCAAGACCTCCGAGCACGAGTTGCGCACCTTCAGCGGCGGCTCCCTGCCGGTGCAGGAGACGGTGGCCCCGGTGGAGTTGGACGGACGCCGGCATTACCTGGTGAGCTTTTTAGACAACAGCGAGCGCAAGGCGGCCGAAGAGGCCCTGCGGCAATCCGAGGCCGGCTACCGGGCCCTGTTCGACAACATCAACGATCTCATCTGCGTACACGACCTGGCAGGGCGCTTAAAAAGCGTCAACCCGGCCGCGGCCCGTTACATGGGTTTTAAAAAGGAGCAGTTGGAGTCGCGCACCATCATGGACCTGGTGCCCCATGACCACCGCCAACTGGTCACCGACAACTACCTGCGCAACCTGCGGGAACAGGGCAGCGTGGAGGGCGTGGTCAAGGGGATCAAGGCCGGCGGGGAGCCCATCTACATGGACTACCGCAGCGTGCTGGTGGAGCCGGAGGGCGAGGAACCCTACGCCACCGCGGTGGGCCGCGACATCACCGGCCGCATCCGGGCCCAGCGAGAGTTGCGCGAGCTGCAGGCCCGGCTGCACCAAGCCCAGAAGATGGAAGCGGTGGGCACTTTGGCCGGCGGGGTGGCCCACGACTTCAACAACATCCTGCAGGCCATCGGCGGCTACCTGCATCTCATACTCGCCTCGGGGGTCCTGGACGGCACCATCCGGGAATACGTAAACAGCATCGAGGGGGCGGTGGAGCGCGCCAGCGACCTGGTGCGCCAGCTACTGACCTTCAGCCGCAAGGTGGACCCCGAGCTGTCACTGTTGGACCTCAACCGGGAGGTGAACCTTTCGCTCAAGATCATCAAGCGGGTCATGCCCAAGATGATCGAGATCAAAACCGACCTGGCCGAGGACATAAAGCCCATCGAGGCCGACGCCAGCCAGATCGGGCAGATACTGCTGAACCTCTGCGCCAACGCCCGCGACGCCATGCCCGGCGGCGGCACCCTGTCCATCACCACCCGCAATATCACCTGGGAGCAGATTCCCTCCCCGGAGCAGGCCGAGCTCACCCCGGGAGATTATGTGCTCCTGAAGGTCTCCGACACCGGGGTGGGCATGTCCGAGGAACAGATCAAACTGGTGTTCGACCCCTTCTTCACCACTAAGCCCCTGGGCAAGGGCACCGGCCTGGGGCTTTCCACCGTGTTCGGGGTGATCAAGGCCCACCACGGTCACATCCGCTGTACAAGCCAGCCCAACCAGGGCTCCACCTTCGAGGTCTACCTGCCGGTGGCCGACGCCCCGGCCGAGGAAGTGGCTCCTCCCCCCCGCCCGGCGACCACCCCCCCGCCCGGCGGCCACGAGAGCATCCTGGTGGTGGACGATGAACCGGCCATCGCCGACACGGTCCAGCAGGTCTTGGCCAACCAGGGTTACCAGGTGCACACCGCCTCCAGCGGGGAGGAGGCCCTGGAGTTCTTTAAACGCCACCCCGACGGCGCCCAACTGGTGATCATGGACCTGGGCATGCCGGGTATGGGCGGGGCCGCCTCGCTCAAGGTGCTCACCCGGGACTACCCCGCGGTGAAGGTCTTGGTGGCCAGCGGTTACGCCCAGGACGACAACGCCGAGACCATCAAGGAGGCCGGCGCGGCCGGCTTTATCCGCAAGCCCTTTGACATGAGCCAGCTCCTGCGCCGGGTGCGCTCCATCCTGGACCACGACCAACCGCCAGGCGGTTAATCCGCCGGCCGTCATCCCGCCCCATCGGTCCAAGGCAAACGCCCTTGTCACCGGCGGCCACCGGTGCCATTATGGGCCGGTGGAGACCGTATTCAACAACGTGCTGCCGGTGTTCGCGGTGCTGGCCCTGGGCGCGGTCATCAAGCGCCTGGGCCTGGCGGGTGACGACTTCTTCCGCGCCGCCGAGCGGCTGGTGTACTTCGTCTTTTTCCCCGCCCTGCTTTTTTACAAGATCGGCGCGCCGGCCGGCGGCCTGCAGGTGCACCCGGGCCAGGTGGCGGCCGCCCTGACGGTGGCCACCATCATCTTCGGGCTGAGCCTGGCGGCCATATTCCTGATGGGCCTCACCCCGGCCCAGGCCGGCTCCTTTGCCCAGTGCTCCTTTCGCTTCAACACCTACATCGGCATGGCGGTGATCACCACCAGCCTGGGACCCGACGGGGTGACCAGCCTGGGCCTGCTCATCGGCCTGGTGATCCCCTACCTCAACCTGCTGGCGGTGGGCAGTCTCATCTGGTTCGGAGCCGGGGAGCTGGCCCCGGGCAAGAAGGCCCTGGCCGTGGCCCGGGCGGTGATCGTCAACCCCCTGATCCTGGCCTGCCTGGCCGGCATGGCCTACGGCGCCTGGCTGCCGCCCTGGCCGCGCTGGGTGGACAACACCCTGTCGCTGCTGGCGGTGCTTTCGCTGCCGCTGGCGCTCATCGCCATCGGCGGGTCGCTGAACCTGGCCAAGCTCAAGGGCCACTTTAAACCGGCCATGGCGTCCACGGGGCTCAAGCTGGTGGTGCAGCCGCTGCTGGGCTGGGGCCTGCTGAGCCTGTTGGGGGTGAGCGGGCTGGCCTTCCAGGTGGGCATGATCTATTTTGCCCTGCCCACCTCCACCAGCGCCTATATCCTCTCGTCCCAGCTCGGCGGCGACACCGACTTGGCCGCCGCCACCATCGTGCTCTGTACCCTGCTGTCGTTCGTCTCCCTCTCGGTGGTGTTGCTGTTGATATCTTAAAACCAGCGAGCCATATGGAGCCGCGTGCCGCCGCAGCCGTATGGGGCGGCGTGCCGCCGCAGCCGTATGGGCCATACCCACTTCTTCGGGCCACCCTCATCATTCAATTGCTAGCTGTAAGGCAAGAACGACACGACCTTAAAGTCGGCCGCGAGCGAAGCAGGCCGGGTAACGAGCCTGTAGCATTTCGCCACCGGGCCTATACGGGTACACAAGCATTGTGTGCCGCGGCTCCCATATGGGACAAACCCTCATCTCCGAGCCATCCTTCATCATTCAATTATCACCGTGCAAGAAATGGCTGGTAATTCCAGGGTGCCGTTCAAGGCCAGCCAAGAAGGGAAAGGGAAGTTTGCTTCGTCACCTGCCGGTTCCTCGCAATGACGTCTATTCTGTAAAGCAAAAACGACACGACGTAAAGTCGGCCCCGAGCGGAGCAGGTGGATGGACGAGCCTGTAACGTATCGCCACCGGGCCTATATGGGTGCACAGGCACTGTGCTGTCTTGCGGGGCGGTGGTGAGAGGCGCTATACTTCGCGGTATGTTGTAGGTTGCCGTGTTCATGGCCCAATCCGACTGACAATGGAGCTTGATCCATGCCCTGGTCCGAGATAGCGACCTATTTATGGCTATTGGTGCCGGTGGCCATATACTGCGCGGTGGCGGTGGTAGTGCAGGTGCTCAAGGCGCGCCTGCCGGTCATCGGGGCCATAAGTCCGGCGATCCACCTCCTCGCCCTGGGGCTGTGTCTGCGCCTGGCGGTGGTCTATTACCTGCCGCCCCAGGTCGGCGGCCCCTTGGACCCCTACAGTGTGGCCCTGCTCATTTTCGCCGGCATGGTGCTGTTGTTCCAGACGGTGGAGGCCCTGGTCCTGGGCTATTTCATGGGGCGATTGCGCAATCGCAAGTTGCCCATCGTGCTGCGCAAGGCCGTGCTGATGGTGGCCTACTTCGTGGGGGCCCTGATCATCATGCACGGCTACTTGCACCTCAACATCACCAGCCTGGTGGCCACCAGCGCGGTGGTTTCGTTCGTGGTGGGCATGGCCGGCCAGGACCTCTTGGGCAGCATCCTGGGCGGCATCGCCCTGGCGGTGGAGCGGCCCATCACCAAGGACAACTGGGTGGTGATAGACGGCCAAGAGGGGCGGGTGGTGGACGTCACCTGGCGGCGCACCCGCATAGAGACCCGCGACGGGGACTTCGTATTAGTGCCCAACAACCTGGTGATGAAGGGCACCATCACCAATTTCACCATGCCCGACCGGCGTCACCGCTTGCGCATCAAGGTGGGGGTGCACTACCGTCATCCACCCAACCAGGTCAAGGCCTCGATACTGGCCGCGGCCCGCATGTGCCCCGAGGTGCTGGACTCGCCGTCGCCTTCGGTCTTTGTGCGCGACTTCGGCGACTCGGCCATCATCTACCGGCTCAACGTTTGGATCGACGGCCTGTCGCGGCTGGAGCATATCAGCGACGAGGTCCGCACCCACATCTGGTACCAGTTCCAGCGTGACGGTATTATCATTCCTTTCCCCATCGTCACCCTGCACCGCCAGCCCCCGCCCGCCGACCCTAAGCAGGCGGCGGCCGAGCGGGCCGAGCGGATTTTGCCCCACCTGCGCGCCGCCGAGGTGTTTGCCGGCATGCCCCCCGAGGCCCTGCACCAGGCGGCCATGACCTTCCACACGGCCACCTACGGCGAAGGGGAGGTGCTTTTCCACCAAGGCGACAAGGGCAGCTCCTTCTACATCATCCTTTCGGGCCGGGCCTCGGTCATCGTCCAGTTGGCCGACGGGACCCAGACCCGGCTGGCCACCCTGGGGCCGGGCGACTGCTTTGGCGAGATGAGCCTGCTGCTGGACCAAAACCGCACGGCCACCGTCCGCCTGGAGGAAGACAGCGAAGTGATCGAGGTGCGGCGCGACCAGTTCAAGGACTTGGTGGAGGCTTACCCCGAGGTGCTGGACTATCTCACCAGGCTGGTGCAGGAGCGCAGCCGGGACAACCGGGAGTTGATGGCCCTGTTCACCGACCAGTCCGAGGAGAGCCGGCCGGGCCGCATGCGGGCGGTACTGGAACGCATCAAGAGTGTATTGGGCCTTTAGGCCGGGGAGCCTCGGCCGGGAGAGTAACTTTGCGGATTACGTTTTGGGGAGTACGCGGTTCGGTGCCGGTGCCCGGGCCCAACACGGTTCGTTACGGAGGCAACACCCCCTGCGTCACGGTAGAGGCCGAGCCCGGCCTGGTGGTAATTTTAGACGCCGGCACCGGCATCCGGCCTCTGGGCAAAAGCCTCATGTCCCGCCTGGACCGCACCCGCTTGGTGTTGCTTTCCAGCCACCTGCACTGGGACCACATCCAGGGCCTGCCATTTTTCCAGCCGCTCTACGATCCCCGCACCCGCCTGGACATCTACGCCGGGGCCTACCAGGCCCGGGACCCGGCCGAGGCCCTGGCCGCCCAGATGGTGGCTCCCTTCTTCCCGGTGAATTGGCCCGAGTTGCCGGCGGACATACGGGTGCACGCCATCGGGGAAGGACGTTTCGCCCTAGGTGACCTCATGGTGACCGCGGCCACGGTGGAGCATTCGGCGCCGTCGCTGGGCTTTCGCCTGGAGTATGGCGGCCGCTGCGTGGTCTACACCGGCGACCGCGAAGGCGGGGTGCCGGGCGGGGCCGAGAGCGAGACCCTGGCCCAGCTCTGCGCCGGGGCCGATCTGCTCATCACCGACGCCCAGTACTCGGGCGAAGAATACGACGCCCACCGCGGGTGGGGCCATTCGTCCCTGGCCCACGCCTTGGCGCTGGGGGCCGAGGCCGCGGTGGGGCACCTGGTGTTGTTCCACCACGACCCCGAACGCAGCGACGACGAGCTGGACCAGTGGGCCGAGGTTATGGCCCGCCAGGCCCGGGGCCCCCAGTGCCGGATCACCCTGGCCTACGAGGGGCTGGTCATCGATTTGTGATAACCGGCGGCCGGCGGCAAGAGAGGGCCCTCCCCGGACGTCTAGCAGGCATAGCGGGGCGCCGGGCGCGCCGATAGATAGTTGGACCGGCGCAGGTGATTACCACTGGTAATTAAGGGGAGGAGAGCATGCGATTGGCGAGGAGAGCCGTACTGAGCGCCGTGGTGATCGGCCTGCTTTGGGCCGGCGCAGCCACGGCCGGCACCATGAGCGTCACCGTGAAACAGGGCCGGGTGCTGGAGGCGCCCATGGTCTTCGGCCGGCTGGTGGGCCACCTGCCCTACGGCGCCCGGGTGAGCGTGCTGGGGCGCCACGGCGCTTTCTACCAGGTGCGCTCGGGCTCACTGGCCGGCTGGATGCACCGCAGCGCGCTCACCACCAAGCGCATTGTGCTCACCGGCGGGCGGGTGCGCTCCGGAGTGAGCGGCAGCGAGCTGGCCCTGGCCGGCAAGGGTTTCAACCAGCAGGTGGAAAACCGCTACCGGGCCAGCGGCCGGGCCGACTACACCTGGGTGGACAAGATGGAACACAGCAACAATTTTGACGGCCCCACCCTGGCCGCCTTTGCGCGCCAAGGCGGGCTCAGGGGAGGTGGCCTATGAGAGGACTAGCGCTTAAGACGGCCGCGGCCCTGGCGGGACTGCTTCTCCTGGCGGCGTGGCCGGCGGCGGCCGGGCTGATCGACACCATCCCCGGCGTAGGCTCGGTGGGTGAGATTCGGCGGCGGGTCCAGCAGGTGCAACGGGTGGCCGGAGCGGCCCAGCGGGCCACCGCCGAGATCACCCCGCGGCAGGAATACTACATCGGCCGGGCGGTGGCGGCCACCATCCTCAAGCAGTACCGGCCCTGGGACCACCCGGCGGCCAACGCCTACGTCAACAAGGTGGGCCAGTGCCTGGCCCTGGTCTCTGACGTGCCCCAGACCTTTGGCGGCTACCACTTCCTGGTGCTGGACTCGCCGGAGATCAATGCCTTTGCCGCGCCCGGCGGGTTCATCCTGGTATCGCGCGGGCTGCTGGCCTGCTGCGGGTCCGAAGACGAGCTGGCCGCGGTGCTGGCCCACGAGATAAGCCACGTGCAGCTCAAGCACGGCCTGGGGGCCATCAAGAAGAGCCGGCTCGTGGACCTGGGCAGACTGTTGATCCGGGAGGGCGTGCGCGAGGTGGGCTCGGCCCGGCTCAACCAGCTCACCCGGGTGTTCGGCCGCTCGGTGGGCGACATCACCAAGACCCTGATGATCAGCGGCTACTCCCGCGCCCAGGAGACCGAGGCCGACCGTGCGGCGGTTAAGCTGCTTAGGCGTATGGGCTACCAGCCGGCGGCGCTGATTAGCATGCTCCAAAAAATGAAGGCCCGCTACCCCAAGACCAAGGTGGGCTTTGCCAAGACCCACCCCGATCCCCTGGAGCGGGTGCGCGCCGTGCGCTCCGCGGTGGGCGCGGCCGGGTTCCATCCCCCGGCGGTGCGGGTCCAGCGGTTCCAAAACGCCCTGTCGGAAGGGTAGGCCGGCCTCTTGGGCAAGGGGGTATCCAGGCCCACCGGCGGGACCGGCCCGCGGCGCGGCCTGGGGCCGGTGGCCGGCCTGGGTATGGGCCTGGCCGCCGGGTTGCTGGCCCTGCTGCTGTATTTCGGCGGCTGGCTGGCCCCCTGGGAGCGGGTCACCTGGGACTGGCGCTGCCGGCTGTTGGCCCGGCCGGCGGCCACCACCGCCCGGGTAAAGCTGGTGGTGCTGGACCAGGCCAGCCTGGACTGGGCGGCCCAGCACTCCGGCCTGGGCTGGCCCTGGCCCCGCCAAGCCTACGTCCCCATCATCCGCTTCCTGCAGCGGGCCGGGGCCAAGGCAATAGCCTTTGACGTGCTCTTTACCGAGCCCTCCACCTACGGCCCTGAAGACGACCAGGCCCTGTCTAAGGCTATCACCGCCAGCGGCAACTTCGTGGCCGCTATTTTCCTGGGCCACACCACCGGCAGCGCCACCGGGTGGCCGGCCGGGCTGGCCGCGCGCCTGGCGCCCATCGCCGGCGGACGGCGCTGGGTCGCCGCTGATCCCGCCCGCCGCCTGCCCCGGGCCCTGCTGCCCATCCCCGAGGTGGCCGGCGCCGCCGCCGGCCTGGGTAACGTCAAGGAAGACCCCGACCCGGACCAAGTAATCCGGCGCATAACCCTGCTGCGCGGCTTTGGCGGCCAGGCGGTGCCGGCCCTGCCCCTGGCCGCCCTGCTGGCCGGCGGCGGGGTGCCGGCCGCAGTACGCGGCGGGGTCCTGCGGGTGGGGGAAACCGAGGTACGCCTGGACCAGCGCGGCGCGGCCATCCTGCGCTACCGCGGCGGTCCCGGCACCCACCAGGCCTTCAGCGCCGCGGCGGTGATCCAGTCCGAGCTGGTCCTGGCCGGCGGCGGCGACCACCCGCCGGTGGACCCAGCGGTCTTCAAGAACGCCTACGTCCTGTTCGGCTTCACCGCGCCGGGGCTGCACGACCTGCGGGCCGCACCGGTGAGCCCGCTCTACCCCGGGGTGGAGATGCACGCCACCGCCCTGGACAACCTGCTGGCCGGCGACTTCATCGCCGCCGCGCCGGCCTGGGCCGTGGCCGCCGGGGTGTTGGGGCTCACCCTG
>JAMOVV010000065.1 GCA_027067385.1 Desulfarculaceae bacterium | reverse complement strand
ACCCGGCTGGTAAGTAAAAGTCAGAATCGTCACCGCGCCGAACAAGAAGAAGCCCAGGCACAGCACCCACAGTCCGCCGGTGACCAGCAGGCGAAGACCATCGCGCTTTATATAATCGTCGATCACCAGCTTGAGGCCGTTTAGGGCGTGGTACAGGGCCAGGCACAAGAACAAGAGCTGGAAGGCCTTGTAATAGGGATCAGCCAGGCGCGGGGCCACCGTGTCGTAGCTGATGGGGCCGCTGCCGCTGTAGTGCAAAATAATGAAGTGGACGCCCAGGATCAACACCAGGGCCACCCCGGTTACCCGCTGGCCCAGCCAGGCCAGGGAGCCGCTGCGTCCCGAACCAAGATACTGCATGTCAACGACCTCCTAGTGACCCAGGGCCAAACGAAGCATGGGGATGCCACCGGCCACCGCCAGGGCTACGCTGACCGCCAGGGTGCCCCACACCCAGGACCGGTGGGGTCCCCGGTCGGCCGCCGAACCGTAGTCGATGAGAACGATGCGAATACCGTTGAGACCGTGGAACACCACCGCGCCCAAAAGCAACACCTCGGCCACGTGGGCCAGGGGAGACTGCAAAAGAACCATCACCTGGTCAAAGGACTCGCGCCCCCGGCCAATGGTGTGGGTCACCCAGATGTGCAGGAAAAGATACAGCGCTAAACCTAACCCGGTCACCCGGTGCAGCAACCAGGCCAGGTAACCGGCGTGCAAACGATAGTGCACCTTAGGGGAATAGTACTTCATACGGTGGCCTCGTCACTAGGTGCGTTGATAGGCCTGACGGCCCTGTTCGTACAAATCGCCGCCGGTGACATCGTTGACCACGATCAGCGGCATGTCCTTTACCTTGAGGCGGCGCACCGCCTCGGGGCCCAGCTCGGGATAGGCGATCACCTCGGCTTCCTCGATGCAGCGGGCCATGAGGGCCCCGGCCCCGCCGATGGCCGCCAGGTACACCGCCTTGTGGCCGCGCATGGCCCGTTTCACCTCGGCGTTGCGCTTGCCTTTGCCGATCATGGCCTTGAGCCCGTGGGCTATGAGGGTGGGGGCGTAGGCGTCCATGCGGTAGCTGGTGGTGGGGCCGGCCGCGCCGATCACCCGGCCGGGAGGCGCCGGGCTGGGCCCCACGTAGAAGATGACCGCGCCCTCCAGGGGGAAAGGCGGCTCGCCGCCGGTCTGCAGGGCCTGGACTATGCGCTGGTGGGCGGCGTCGCGCCCGGTGTAGATGGTGCCGCTTAAGAGCACCCGGTCGCCGGCGTTGAGCCGGCTCACATCTTCGTCGTCCAGCGGCGGCGTCAGCTTGATCTGGTCGGTCACAGCACCACCTCCTTGTGCCGGGCGGCATGGCATTGCACGTTCACCGCCAGGGGCAGGCTGGCGATGTGGCATGGCTTGATGTCCACGAACACGGCCAGGCAGGTGGTGTCGCCGCCCAGGCCGGCCGGCCCGGTGCCCAGCTTGTTCAAATCCTCCATCAGCTCCTGCTCCAGCTCGGCCGCCTCGGGGTCGGGGTTGGTCGAGCCGATCTCGCGCAACAGCACCCGCTTGGCCCGTACGGCCGCGTCGTCAAAGGTGCCGCCCACCGCCACCCCCAGGATATTGGGAGGGCAGGGGTTGGGGCCGGCCGCCTCCAGGGTCTCGATGATCTTTTGCTTGACCCCCTTGCGCCCCACCGCCGGGGTGAGCAAGAACACCCGGGACATGTTCTCGCTGCCCCCGCCCTTGGGCACCAGGACCAGGCGTACCCGGTCGCCGGGCACCAGGCGCAGGTGCACCACCGCCGGGGTGTTGTCACCGGTGTTCTGGCGGGTGAAGGGGTGGCAGACGCTCTTGCGCAGGTAGGCTTCTTCATAGCCCTGGCGCACCCCGGCGTTTATGGCCTGGTACAGGTCACCGCCGGTGAGGTGAACGTCGGCGCCCAGGTCCACGTAGACCACGGCCAGGCCGCAGTCCTGGCAGATGGGCAGGTTTTCGTCCCGGGCGATGGCCGCGTTTTCCAGCAGCCGCTCCAGCACCTCGCGGCCCACCGGCGAGCGCTCCTTTTGCTGGGCCGCCGCCAGGGAGGCCTCCACGTCGGCCGGCAAATCCAGGCAGGAAGGGCCGCAGAGCCCGGCCACGGCCTCCTGGATCGCCGCCACGTCTAGTTCTCGGATATCAGGCAAGATATCAACCCCTTGTGCGTAAGTGGCATCGATAAAACCAAGCCGCCCCAAAGCCATATACTGGCCCGGGGGATGAATGTCAACCTGGTGTCGGATAGGCGATACATTTAATCGGTCACCCGGTCTTCCAGCAAGAACGGCTGGATCATGGTGCAGACCCCCACCCGGCACTGGAATAGGTCCGGGTGGGTGGCCTTGAGATACTCCATGTAGCGCAGCCAGAGCTGGGCCAGGTGCCGCAGGGATTTGCCGGCGTCGCGGGCCAGGTGGTTCACCTCCTCCGGGGTGAGCCGGTGCAGGGGCTGGCGGAAGTGCATCTCTTCGATGAGGTGGAACAGGCTCATCAAGGTGGGGTGCAGGAGCTCGAACTCCAGCAGCAGGGGGTTGCGGGTCATGGAGGTGATCTCGGCCTCGCGCGACTCCAATAGCTCCATCAGGGCGATGATGTCGTCGGCGGTGGCCTCCATCCGGGGCTGGAACCGCTCCACCGCCTGCCGGGCCCGGCGGAACTGGCGCTTGTCCCAGTTTTCCTGCACCGTGATCAGGGCGTCGAACTCCTGGCGGTTGGCGAGCATGGTCACGATCTGCAGCAGGAATTCCATCCCCATCTGGCGGAAGAACACGCCGAGGAACAGGTTCAGCTTGCGGCGCAGGTCCTGTTTCGCGTGGTGGGAGACCATCTGCTCGATGATCAGGCCCAGCACCAGGGCGTGGATGGGCAGGAAGGACAGGTGCAGGAAGAAGTAGCTGGTGAGGTACTTGAGGTCGCGGTAGATGAGCCAGTGGGCGAAATACATGGCCACCGACAAGGCCACCAGGGCCAGGGCGATGGGCAGGAGGTCTTTTGCCTTGCGGATAATTGCCACCGGCTGCTCCAGGGGCCGCGCGCGGCTCGGCCCAGACAAAGACTCCCCCCCACTGTACTCAACCCACCGCCGTGGGCGCAAGCCGCCTGGCCGGGGGCCGGCCGCGGGGCTCAGCCCAGGGCGCGGGCCTGGTCGCGGGCCAGCAGGGCGGCTCCCAGGGCGCCGACGATCTGGGGCTCGCGGTAGACGTTTATAGGCTGGCCCACTTTTTCCTCCAGCAGCTCCACCACCCCGGAGTTCTTGGCCACCCCGCCGGTCATGGTCACCTGGCCCTCCACCCCCACGGCCCGGACCATGGACCACACCCGGTTGACTATAGCCCGGTGCAGTCCGCGGATGATATCCTCGCGCGGCTCGTTGCGGGCCACCAGGGAGACCACCTCGCTCTCGGCGAACACGGTACACACGCTGGAGATGGCCACCTCGCGCCGGGCGGCCCGGCTCAGGGGGCCCAGCTCGTCCAGCCCGGCTCCCAGTTTGGCGGCCATCACCTCCAGGAAGCGGCCGGTGCCGGCGGCGCACTTGTCGTTCATGGTGAAGTCCACCACCTTGCCGCCGGGGCCTAGGCGGATGACCTTGGAGTCCTGGCCGCCGATGTCGATGACCGTGCCGGTGCCGGGAAACAGGTGGTGGGCGCCGGCCCCGTGGCAGGTGATCTCGGTCACCGCCTTGTGGGCAAAGGGCACCGAGACCCGGCCGTAGCCGGTGGCCACTATGCGCGCCAACTCCGGCCGCCGGGCCCCGGCCTGCTCCAGGGCGGCCTCCAGGGCCGTTTCGGCCGCCTTGGTGCTGTGGGCCTCGGTGGGCAGGATCACCGCCGCGACCATGGCGGCCTGCTGGTCGATGATCACCGCCTCGGTGCTGAGCGAGCCGATGTCGATGCCGGCGAAAAGGGACAAGGCTTTAGTCCTCCAGGGCCTCGAAAAAGGCCTCCAAGCGGGTGCGGGTCTGCTCCTCGGAGTAGGCCCGGCTGTCGGTGATGTCGGCCTCGATGACCACCGAGGGGATGGCCAGGCGCTCCATGAGCAGGCGCTTGAGGTCGTATTGCCCCACTGAGTAGGGCTTGCAGGAGCGGGCCGAGTGGATCACCAGGCCGTCGACCTGGTAGTCGGCGATGAGGCGCTCCATCAGGGACAGGCGGTGATCCAGGTTGTTGTTGAGGATCACCAGGCTGTAGGTCTTGGCCAGGGACCGGAAGGGGTCGTCGGGGTCCAGGTATTGGATGGTCTCGGCCCAGGCATTGGTGTAGGTGGCCACCACGAAGTTCATGCCGTGCTCGGCAAAGAGGTTGGAGAAGTCGCGCACCTTGTACCACATGGCGATGTTGTCCCACATCAGCCGCTTGCGTTCGAGCTTCACCGCGCCGATGCCGCGGGCCACCCGGTCGCGCAGCTCCTCCAGCAGGGTCTGGTAATAGTCGTAGGCCACCGGCAGGCCGCGCAGGCTCACCACCGGGGCCATGTGGAAAAAGGTGTCGAAGATGGTCAGCGGCGAGGGACGGTGCCGCATGGTCTGAAGCACTTGGCCCCAGGTCTCGGAGGTGGCCCGGCCCAGCTCCAGGCTGGCCAGGAACTTGGCCTGGTCGAACTTCACTCCGCTGATGCGCTGCAACGGGGTGATCATCTCCTCCAGTTGGCCGGCCATGTAGCGCAGGTCGCTTTCGGTGATCTGGTCGAAGTTGAAGGGGGTGTCAAAGAGGATCAGGGGGATGTCGTAGTAGTGGGCCAGGGCCTTGAACCAGTAGGTCACCGTCTGGCAGATGTTGTTGGAGGCAAAGAGCAGGTCCGGCTTGGGCAGCTGGCCGGCCGGGGACTTGCCGGTGAAGTAGTGCCCCAGGTCGCAGCGGGCATAGGAGCAGAGGTCTTGGCTGTAGCCGTGGTCCTCGGCCGCCTGGCACAGCTCGGGGGCCATGTGGGCGGCCCCGCACATGGCGCCGTGGTTCTCGGGATAAAAGGTGTAGAAGCCAAAGACCCGCAGCAGCTCCACCGGCGCGCCGGAGGTGACCCAGGCCACCGGGTGGGCGCCGGGGGCGTAGCGCGCCAGGAAGTAGTGGCGCATCATGATCTCTTTGAGCCGGGCCAGGCTCTTAAGCGGCGGGCCGAACAGGGGGTCGGGCCGGGAGGGACGTTTTTTGCGCATGGCGCGACGGGCGGCCATCAGGGCGGGGGCGCCCAGGTCCTTCATGAAGCGGTAGCGCATGGCGGCGGCAAACGACATGAGTATCCCCTATCCTATCATCTCGATAAAGGCCTCGACCCGGGTGGCCATGCGGCCGTCGTAGGGTTGGTTGGTCTCGGTGTCCAGGACCAACGAGGGCACCCCGCGCGCCTTGAGTTCCTCGACCAGGTTGGGCAGGTCGAAATACTCCGGCTCGCAGAACTTGACGATAAGGAAAATCACCCCGGCCGCACCGGTCTGCTCCACCAGTTGGCCCAGGTAGGCCGCCCGCCGGGCCAGGGAGTTGCTGCGGGTGGAGCAGGGGGGCAGGGAGAAATAGCTTTCGGTGAGCCGGTCCAGGGGGTCGCCCTCGGCCGGCAGCCGGCTGGGGATGCGGCGCGAGCCCATGAGCAGGTCGTCGTGGGCCACGGCCACGCCCAGGCGGTCGAGCTGACTCAAAAGCCCCGGCGGGTTGGGCACCACCCCGCTGAGGATCACCGCGGGACCCGGCGGCGCGGCGGCCGGGGCGGGCCGGCCCAGCACCTGGTCCAACTCGGCTATGAAGTCCTCGGGGTGCAGGTATTCTCCCCGGCGCAGGACCCGGTAGAATTCTTCGTTGCCCAGCCCCAGGTTGCCCCCGGCCCGGCGGGCGTACATCTCGCCCAGCCGCCGGTACATCCGCTGGCCCATCTCCACCGCCGCGGTGAGGGCGCCGGGCTCGGCCGGGCCGAAGAGCTCCTGCAGGCGCTCAAGCAGGGCCTGGAGCTGGTCGCGGTAGTAGACCCGGGAGTGCTGGGTGTAGGGGGCCTTGGGGTGGTAAAAAAACAGGCAGGGCGTATCGAGGCCACAGTAGTCGTGGACCACCGAGGCCATGTTCTGGATGGAGTCGCAGGTGTGGGGAAAGAGCAGGGCGTCGACCAAGTCCGCCCCGCCCGAGAGGATCAGCTCCAGGGACTGCCGCACCACCGAGCAGATGTAGGGCTGCAGGTGGGCGCCCGCCCGGGACACCGCCAGCGGCGGGTCCCATACCTCGGCCGGCACCGCGTCGGCGGCCCAGAGGATTTCACGCGGGAAAAGGGCCGGCAGCACGCCGACCACCCGGCGATGCCGCTGGGTTTTCTGGTGTTGCAGGTACTCTTTGCGGGTCATGGCCCGGTCCGCGGGAGGGTGGAAAAACTAGCGAGTACGCGGAAGTATAGGAAGGCCCGCGGTTGGTGTCAAGCGCGGCCAGCTTAACTGGCCGGCGGGGATGTGCTAAGGTGGCAGGAAAAGATGTTGCCGTCGCGGCAAGGGGGAAACATGGCCGAATTTTTAAACCTCACCCTGGGCGGGCTCCTGGAGCAGATGGCCCGGGAGCACCCGGAGGTGGAGGCCCTGGTGGACCTACCTTCGGGCCAACGGATTACCTACGCCGAGTTGAATCAAGAGGCCAACCGGGTGGCCAAGGGGCTGCTGGCCCTGGGGGTCCCGCCCGGCGGTCACGTGGCCCTGTGGGCCCCCAACCTGCCTCCCTGGCTGCCGGCCTGGCTGGGCTTGGCCAAGGCTGGCGGGGTGCTGGTGAGCATTGACTTGGGCGCGGAGCACGAGCAGTTGGCCTACGTGCTCCAACAGGCCGGTTGCCACAGCCTCATCCTGGCCCCGGGGGTCAACGACCAGCGCTTCGTCCAGACCCTGGAGCGGGTCTGCCCGGAGCTGGCCGGCTGCCGGCCCGGCCGGCTGCAGAGCGACGCCTTGCCGGAAATGCAAAACGTGATCATCCTCGACGACCAGCCCCGGCCGGGGATGTTCTCCTGGGAAGAGCTCTTGCAGGCCGGCCGGGCGCTATCGGACCAAGAGCTGGCCGCGCGCCACGGCCGGGTGGACCCGCGCGACCCGGCCACCTTGCTCTACACCTCCGGCACCACCGGCCCGCCCAAGGGGGTGATGTCCTCCCACTACGGCATTATCAACGTGTCCTTGCGCAGCGCCGCCAACCTGGGGCTCACCTCCCAGGACCGGCTGTGCCTCTCGGTGCCCCTTAGCCACATGTTCGGCTGCGTGTGCGTGGCCCTCACCGCCATCACCCAGGCGGCCACCCTGGTCATCCCCTCCCAGGACTTCACGGCCGGCAGCCTGCTGCGGGCGGTGGAGCAGGAGGCCTGCACCGCCATCTTCGGCTCGCCCAACGGGTTCTTGGATATGCTGGAGCACCCGGATTTCGCCCGGCGGCGTCTGGACTCGCTACGCACCGGCATCATGGGTGGGGCCCAGTGCCCCCTGGAGGTGATGGACCGGGTGGTGGGCGAGATGGGGGTGGCCGATATCCTGCTGGGCTTTGGCCAGACCGAGGCCTCTTCCTGGGCCAGCCAGACCCGGCCCGACGATCCACTGGAACTTAGGGTGTCCACCGTGGGGCGGGCCCTGCCCGACGTGGAGCTGAAGATCGTGGACCCGGAGACCGGGCAGGACCTCCCGCCCGGCCAGGTGGGCGAGTTCTGCTGCCGCGGGTTCAACATGATCGGTTACTACAACATGCCGGCGGCCACCGCCGGGGCCCTGGACCCCCAGGGCTGGCTGCACACCGGGGATATGGCCAGCATGGATGAGAACGGCTATGTCCGCATCTCCGGCCGGCTCAAGGAGACCATCAACAAGGGCGACGCGGTGATCTATCCCACCGAGGTGGAGGAGGTGCTCTTCACCCACCCGGTGGTGGTCAACGCCCAGGTCTTCGGTGTTCCCGACGGCCGCGGCGCCGAAGAGGTGGCCGCCTGGGTCAAGCTCCAGCCCGGCAGCGAGCTGGGGCCTGAGGAGCTGATCCAGTACTGCCGTGACCGCCTGCCCCCCAGCCACCTGCCGGCACATGTGAAGCTGGTAAGTGACTATCCTCTCACCGCGGTGGGTAAAGTCCAGAAATTCAAGATGCGTGACCAGTACGCCCGCGAGCTGGGCCTGGTATCCGACTAAAGCGGCCGCCGAACCGCTGAACAAGGCGCCCGCGGCCGTCTCGGTCCAGGGCGCAGGGGCATAGTGCGCCCGGCGGTTTGCGGCGGCGGCAGGGGGAGAGCGGCGGCTGGCGTTTGCGTGCCCAGTAGCAGGTCAAGCCCGTAAACAACTGCTTTTTTTGGGTCTTTGGGTAAAATAAGTACCGTCGTTTTCGGTTGATTTTCTCAAAAGGCCGTAATATGCTCCAAAAAGCACAAGCAAGGAACGACCCCGACGGGGATAGTTATGGTTTGGCAAGTGAATAAAATAACACGGCATGGCTTGGCCATCCCTACTTCATTGGCATTAAACGATATGAGTGGCGCTGAACCGCAAGGGCAAAGCGGCTGGTGACCGGTCATCACCTGGAGGAATGAGTAAATGAGCCACGACCTTGAGCACGACGTTGGAGGAGGGGGCATCCTCTCCAACAATATATTATGGATAGGAGTCGGCCTGGGGGTGTTCATCCTCATCGGCTTCATACTGCCAACGCCACATAGCATACTCGAGGTAGTTGAAAAATACGGCTTTGCCAAAAAGATGATGGACTGGGAGATCGCCCACAGCGTGGCCGAAGCAGCCCACGTAACCATGCTGGTGCTGGGCATCATACCTATGGCGGTGATCTTCTTCGCCACCGAGGCCATTCCCATCGGCCTCACCGGCATCCTAATGCCCACCCTGGCCTATTTCCTGCACCTGCTGCCCCGCAACGCCATCGGCAAGAGCTTTGCCGGCGACGCCCCCATGTTCCTGCTGGGGGTGTTGGCCATGGGGGTGGCCGTGGTGGACGTGGGGCTGCACAAACGCCTGGCCGCCTGGTTGCTGGGCTGGACCAAGGGTTTCACGGTGCCCATCTTCGTGTTGTGCATCAGCATGGCCATCGTGGGCTCGTTCATCTCGGCCCACGCCATGTGCGCCTTCATGACCCCGGTGATGATGGCGGTATACCTGGGCGCGGTGGCGGCCAAGAGCCAGGGCGGCCGCATCGAGCACGACCCGGCCCTGGCCAAGTTCCTGCTATTCGCGCTTTGTTTTTCCTTAAACGTGGGCGGGGTGGGCTCGCCGGCGGCCGGCGGCCGCAACGTCATCATGATGGGGTTCTGGAGCGAGTACAACGTTCCCATGGACTTCTTCACCTGGATGAAGTACGGCCTGCCCCTGGTGCCCATCCTGGGCTTCTTGGTGGCGGTGTACATGCTGCTTTTGTTCAAGCGCAAGATCAAGACCACCGACCTCACCCCGGGCCTGGCGGCCATCAAGGACGAGACCCGCAAGATGGGCAAGATGAACTACGCCGAGTACGTGACCTTCGGCATGCTCATCCTGATCCTCATCCTCTGGATCGTGGGCGGCGAGGAACTGGGCCTGGGCGGCCCCTCTTTGCTGGCCCTGTTGATCCCGGTGGTCTTTCGCACCACCGACTGGCGCAAGATACTCGGCGGCATCTCCTGGGACGCCTGGTTCATGTACTGCGGCGCCCTTACCCTGGGCGCGCTGCTCAAGGAGAGCGGGGCGGCCCTATGGCTGGCCCAGACCTTCCTGGATATCCTAAGCGGCGTGGGCATGAACTCCGGCTTCGGCCTGTGGGTGGGCCTCTCGGGCCTGTCGGGCATCATGACCAACTTCATGTCCGACGCCGGTACCACCGCCTTGCTGGGCCCCATCGTTATCCCCATGGGCATCATGACCGGGGTGCACGGCGAGCCGTGGGCCGTGGGCCTGGCCGTGGCCTTTGCCACCTCCTTCGCCCACTTCCTCATCGTGGGCACCCCCAACAACGCCATCGTCTACGGCCTGGGTGTGTACCCCGACACCGGCCGGCGGGCCATCCACCCCATGGACTTCCTCAAGTACGGCTTCGTGCTGTTTATCATCAGCATGTTGGTGGTGTGGGTCGTTGGGTTCCTGGTCATTTACAACATCGTCGGGTTCCCCGACGGGATATTGGAGACCGCCAAGACGGCGCTGGAAGCCGGCGCCAAGTAATCGATAACCGCCCGTGGCGCATGATCGGCGTCGCGGGCGGCCGCGACCCCGCGGCCCCATGACAGCAAGAGGCCAGCCATGGAAACCAGCGTTAAGCAAATAATGATTCCGCTCAAGGATTTCCCCCAAGTGCCGGTCGAGGCCACGCTCTACCAGGCCATCATCACCCTCTACGATTCACACGACTGCCTGCCGGATCATCGCTACCATCCCCGCGCGGTGTTGGTGGTAGACGGCGAGGGCGTGGTGGTGGGCAAGTTGGACCTGCGCGACTGCATCCGCGCCCTGGAGCCCAAGTACGGCGAGATCGGCGACTTCAACCGCCTCACCCACTGGGGGCTCAACCCCGAGTTCATCCGCTCCATGGTGCAAAAGCACGACCTGTGGAGAGACCCCCTGGATTCCCTGTGCGACAAGGTGGTGGCCACCAGCGTGGCCGACTGCATGAACCGACCGCAGGAAGACGAATACGTCCCGGCCGAGGCCACCCTGGGCGAGGCCATGCACCAAATGGTGATGGGCCGCCAGCTGTCCCTGCTGGTTAGCGAGGACGAAACGGTGGTGGGCTTTCTAAGGCTCTGCGACGTGTTCAGCTATGTGGCCGGCAAGATCACCGAGTGCGCGGTTTAGGCCGCGCCGGCAGACAAACCAGCCGCGGCTCGCCCCTGGCAGGGGTGGGGCCGCGGCCTTGCTTTGGGCCGCCGGGTCCTCAGGCCCCCGGCCCTGGCCGCAGGCTCATGGCCAGCACCCGCTCAAAGGCCCCCGCGTCGGCCAGGCTGCGTTCCAGGGCCCGTAGGTCTTCTTCCCCGGCCGCGTCGGCCTGGTTGACCAGGGCCACGGCGCGGGCCCCGGGCGGCAGGCGGCGCAGGGGTCCTTGGGGGCCGGTGAGCGCCCGGACCACGGCCGCGGGGGTGATGGCCCGGCCCGGGCCCAGGCCGGCGGCCCGGGCAAAGCGCTCGGGGCGGTGCACCCAGCCTTGGTCCAGGGGGCGGCCCAGGGCCGAGGCCCCGGCCACCACGATCACCACGGCGGCGCCCTCCGGCCATACCGGCTCGTGCTCGGCCCAGCCCTTGAGGGGGCGGCCGGCCGCGCCGTCGGCCTCCACCAGGGTCCAGCCCCCGGCCGCGGCCAGGGCGGCCAACTGCGGTGGCGCCAGCCCGGTGAGCTTGCCCTGGCGGTTGAGCTCAGCGGCCAGGCACAGGGGAGAGCCCTGGGCCAGGCGGCTTGCTAGCTCCCCGCGCTGCGGCACGGCCCGGCCGATGAGCCAGGGGCCGGCGGCCTGGTCCGGGCCGGGGGGGTAGATGCGGGTGGTGGTGGTGACGATCACCGCTTGGCCGGCGCGGCCCAACTCGGCGGCCAGGGCGTACATGAGGGTGGTCTTGCCGCCGCTGCCGGCGATGGCCACGGTCTGGGGCCGCTCCAGTCCCAGGGCCTCCAGCAACCCGCCCGTCATGGCCTTCACCTCTCCCTTGGACCTCGCGGCCGGCTTTAGCGGTTGTACACCCGCAGAATAGCCTCCAGCACCGAGCCCCCGATGCAGCGGGCCTTTTCGCTGATGGTGTGCAGGAACTCCATCTCGCCCCGGGGGTCCACGTCGCCGAGCTTCTGGTCCATCACCACGTCCACCCCGCCGCGCAGCAAGCCCCGCAGGATGCCGCCCACCAGGGCCACCACCGGTTCCTCGGCCACCGTGGCCACCACCTGCCCCTGCTCCACCATGTCGCCCAGGTCGAAGCGGGGCTGGAAGACGCCGTTGGTGGGGGCGCGCAGCACCCGCTCCCACGACTTGCCGGCGATGGTGCCGGGAATGCCGGTGTTGGGCTCGGCTCGGCCTTGGCTGTAGATGCGCCCCAGGTTGTGGCCGCGGTTGGTCTCCACCACGAAGTGGGCGTCGACCCCGGCCTGGTAGCCCGGCCCCAGGGCGATCACCAGGGGGGCCATGTCCATTCGGATGCCGGTGTTGCGCTTGGCCACGGTGGCCTCCAGCAGCACCGGCGGCCGCAGCCGCTCCAGCAGGGTCAACTTGGGGTCCACCACCACCGGTATCACGCCCTGTTCCCACAGCGGGGCGACCTGGTCGGGGTCGTCCACCAGCCGGGCCTCCACCCCCTCCACCACCTTGCTGCCGGTGTAGAGCACCTCGCTGTAGGAGACCGCCCGCCGCACCGCCAGGGGGCGCGGCGCCTCGGTCATGACCACCTTGAAGCCGCTGTTAAAAAGCCGCCAGGCCACGCCGCTGGCCATCTCGCCGGCTCCCTTGATCAACACCACCAAGTCAAGTTTCATGGCTGGGACCCTCCGTTGCGCGGCCACGGCACCTCCGTGACCTGCGCCTTAAACAAGCTTGGCCGCCGGGGGCGTCCAAGTCAAGAACGCGTGTCGCAATTGTTTTGGCCGTGGCCCCCCCTTGACGCTAACCACAGCCGGGATAATATGAAACCATGCGGCGGGCCGTGGCAACGGCCGTTTACTTTATCGTGCGGGCGGGGGTGTTGGCGCCTATGATCGATTCCATGAACGTGGCCTGGTGGGTTCACCGCTGGAGCCAGATCAACCCCGACAAGCCGGCGGTCATCTTCCAGGGCCGCACCACCACCTACGCCGAGCTGCACGCCCGGGCCGAGAGCGCCGCCTGCTGGTTGCAGGAGATGGGCATTGAAAAGGGCGACCGGGTGGCGGTGCTCTTGGAGAACTGCCCCGAGTTCCTGGAGCTCTACCTGGCCTGCGCCCGCCTGGGGGCCATCTTCGTGCCCTTCAACTTCCGCCTGGCCGCCCCGGAGATCGACTACCTCATAACCAACTGCCGCCCCCGCTTGCTGGTCTTCAGCCAGGGCCTGGCCGCCACGGTGCGGCCGTTGGACCTGGCGGCCTACCAGCCGCCCTTGGTGGCCGCCGTGGTGGGCCGGGAGCCGCCGCCGCCAGGCGCCCTGGACTACCGCGGTCAGGTCGACGGCTTTGCCGGCCGCCGCCCGGTGCTCACCGCTTCCCTGGCCCCGGCCGATCCCAACGAGCCCCAGGTGATCATGTACACCTCCGGCACCACCGGCCAGCCCAAGGGCGCGGTGCTGAGCTATCGCAAGACCTTCTTCAACTGCCTCAACGCCAACATCTTCTTCAAGCTGCGCGCCGACGACACCATGCTCGTCATCCTGCCCCTGTTCCACTCCGGCGGCCTGTTCATCCAGGCCTCGCCCTGCCTGCACCAAGGGGGCACCATCATCCTGCACCGCCGCTTCAAGGCCGAGCGCATGTTCGCCGACATCGCCCGCCACCGGGTCACCAAGTTCCTGGGGGTGCCCACGGTCTACCGCCGTATGCTCGAGGCCAAGCAGCTCGGCGAGACCGACCTGTCGTCGCTGCAGGTCTCGGCCATCGGCGGCGAGAAGGTCACCATCGACCTGCTGCGCCGCTGCTGGGCCGCCGGCTTCCCGGCCCGCCAGATCATGGGCCAGACCGAGACCTCCATCCTGCTGTGGGCCTCGGAGGAGGACGGCATCCGCAAGCCGGGCACCGTGGGCCGCCCGGTCTTCTACGCCGAGATCCGCCTGCTGGACCAAGACGGCCGGCCGGTGCCCACCGGCCAGGTGGGCGAGATCGTGGTGCGCGGGCCGGTGCTGATGAAGGAGTACTGGCGCGACCCGGCGCGCACCGAGGCGGCCCTCAGGGGTGGCTGGCTGCACACCGGCGACCTGGCCCGCATGGACCAGGACGGGTATTACTACCTGGTGGGCCGGGCCAAGGACATGTACATCTCCGGCGGCGAAAACGTCTACCCCGCCGAGGTGGAGGCGGTGCTGCGCCGCCACCCGGCGGTGCGCGATGCGGTGGTGGTCGGGGTGGCCGACCCTAAGTGGGGCGAGTCCGGTCATGCCTTTATCATCCGCCGCGACGGCCAAGGTGTAAGCGCCGCAGAGCTCCGGCAATACTGCCGCGAGCACCTGGCCGGCTACAAGGTCCCCTCGCGGGTGAGCTTTTGCCAGGACTTCCCCCGCACCCCCCTGGACAAGGTACGCAAGTTCCTGCTGGTGCAGCAGTCGGGCTGACGCCCCCGGCCGGGGTCCTCAGCCGGCGCCGGGGTTGTCGTAGCTGTGGTCAAAACGGCCGTCCACGATCTCGGTGAGCACCCCGCAGGTATACTTGGGCGGGGTGATAAAGGCGTAGCGGTTGCCCATGAGCCGGCGCGGCGCCCGGTCGATGGTGCGGTGGCCGGCCTCGTTGAGCTCTTGCAGCCCGGCCTCCACGTCGTCGACCTGGTAAGAGATCAGGAACACCCCCTCGCCCTTTTTGGCCAGGAAGCGGGCCACCTCGCAGTCCGCGGTCATGGGCTCCATCAGCTCCAGGGCCACCTCGCCCAGGTAGTAGCGGGCCACCCGGATGGATTCGCCGGGCGCTTCGTACAGGCCGTCCAGCTCCAGGCCCAGGATATCCTCGTATTGCCGGCGGGCGGCCTCCAGGTCGCGCACCGCCAGGCAGATGTGGTCTATGGCCCTGGCCTTCACGATTGCTTTTCTCCGTCCTGCTTGGCCCTGATGGCCCGCAGCACCCGGTCAGGGGTGAGGGGATAGTCATAGACCGGGGCGCCGATGGCGTTGGACACCGCGCCGATGATGGCCTGGGCCGCGCTCATGGCGATGGACATGCCCGCCTCCTTGGCCCCAAAGGGACCGGTGGGGTCCATGCTCTCCACGATGATGTTCTCGATCGGCGGCATGTCGCAGGCCAGGGGTACCTTGTATTCCAGGAAAGTGGGGTTGAGGCAGCGGGGGGTGTCGGACCACCGGTGCTCCTCGCGCAGCATGCCGCCCACCCCGCCCATGGCCGCGCCGCCCTCGAACTGGCCCTCCACCACCATGGGGTTGAGGGCCCGGCCGCAGTCCTGGGCCAGCCACAGCCCCAGGAGCTCGACCATGCCGGTCTCCGGGTCCACCCGCACCTCGGCCACCGAGGCCCCGAAGCTGAAGGTCTCGCTGAGCTGGCCGGCGGGGTTGCTTAGCCACTCGCGGCGGTGGTCCACCTTGGGGGTGAAGGACCCGGTGCCGATCACCGGCCGGCCCTGGATCAGGGCCATGCGGATGACCTTGCCCACCGGCAGGCCCTTGTCCGGCGCGCCGGCCACGAAGACCTTGGAGTCCTGGGCCACCAAGTCGTCCACGTGGGCCTCCAGGGCCTCGGCGGCCACCTCGAAGATCTGGCGGCGGGCGTCCTCGGCCGCGGCCAGCACCGCGTTGCCGCCGGCAAAGGTGGCGATCATGGAATAGGCGCCCGGGTCGTTGGCCGTGGCCTCGGTGTCGGCGCTGATGAGCTGGATGTGCCCCGGGTCCAGGCCCAGCACCTCGGCGGCGATCTGCACCAGCATGTTGTCATTGCCCTGGCCGTTGTCCACCACCCCGCTCATCACCGTGGCCCCGCCGTCCTCGTTGAACTTGATCATGGCCTGGGACCCGCCCCGGATGCCCAGGGGGAAGCCGGTCTGCACGCTGTTGGTGCCCAGCCCGATGCCGTGGTAGGGCGGCAGCTTGCCGTACTTGTCGGCCCAGCCGGCCGCCTCGGCCGCCTGCTGGATGCACTGGCTCAGGGCGCAGGACTGCACGTAGCTGCCGGTGGGGGTGGTGTCGCCGGGCTGGCGGGCGTTGCGCAGCCGCACCTGGAGGGGATCGAGCCCCAGCTCCTGGGCCATCATGTCCAGTTGCAAATCCACCCCGCCGGCAAAGGCCCGGCCGTGGATGCGGATCATGCCGCCGATGGGCTTGTTGGTGTATACCCGGTAGCCGTTGTAGCGCACCGCCGGCAGGCGGTAGGTCTGCTCCATGCACAAGAAGGGCACGCTGGTGGCGATGGGCCCGGTGCTGGAGTAGGCTCCGCCGTCCATGTAGCAGGTGATGTCCCGGGCCAGCACCCGGCCCTCGGCGTCCACCCCGGTCTTGATGGTGGTGAACAGGGCGTGGCCCTGGCGGGTGGCCACCGAGTTCTCCTCGCGGGTGTAGACCAGCTTCACCGGCCGCCGGGTTTTCAGGGCCAGGAAGGCGGTGATGAACTCGGCCGGGAACACGTCGCTGCGTCCGCCAAAGGCCCCGCCGATGGCCACCTTGCGCACGATGACCTTGTTCAGTGGCATCACCAGGGCGTTGGAGAGCGCCTTGGCCTTTTGATGGGGCGCGGCGTTGGGCATCCACAGCTCCAGGGAGCCGTCGGGCCGGGGATTGGCCACCACCGCGTAGGGCTCGGTCATGAAGTAGGAGTCCTCCGGTGCGGTGAAGACGTCCTCGCGCACCAGGTGGGCCTTGGCAAAGCCCTCCTCCACATCGCCGACCTCGATGGCCACGTGCACGTTGATATTGTTGGGGTGGTCGTCGTGCAACTGGGGCGCGCCGTCGGCCATGGACTCCCAGATGTCGCTCACCGCCGGCAGGGGCTCGTATTTCACCTCGATGAGCTCCAGGGCCTGGGCCGCGATCTCGGGGCTCACCGCGGCCACGGCGGCCACCTCCTCGCCCACGTAGCGCACGCGGTCCACCGGCAGTAGCTGCTGGTCGCGGGTATAGCGGAACACCCCCCACTTGACGCCGGCGGTGTCCTGGCCGGTCATGATGGCCTTCACCCCGGGCAGGGCCGCGGCGGCGGTGGTGTCGATGGACTTGATGCGGGCGTGGGGATAGGGCGAGCGCAGCACCTTGGCGTGGAGCATGCGCGGCAGCTTGATGTCAGCCGTGAACTGGACCTCTCCCCTTACCTTGGGCTCGGAATCCACCCGGGGCATGCGGGTGCCGATCAGCCACTCTTGCTTGCTCATGACGGCTCCTCGCCTCTCTTGCGCGCCGCCGCGTTTGATACCGCCTCGACGATCTTGGCGTAACCGGTGCACCGGCAGATGTGGCCCGAGAGGTGGCGGCGAATCTCGGCCTCGTCGGGCCGGGGGTTTTGTTCAAGTAAATGGTGACTGGCCAGGAGCATGCCCGGGGTGCAGAAACCGCACTGCACCGCGCCGGCCTCGATAAAGGCCTGTTGCTCGATGCTCAGCCCCTGGTCGTCGGCCAGGCCCTCCACCGTGAGCACCGAGCAGCCGTCGGCCTCCAGGGCCAGGGTGAGGCAGGCCCGCCGGGCCAGGCCGTCCACCAGCACGGTGCAGGCGCCGCAGGCCCCTTCGCCGCAGCCCTCCTTCACCCCGGTGAGGTCCAGGCGCTCGCGCAGCACCTGCAGCAGGGTCTCGTGGGGCTGTACCAAGAGCTCCACCGGCTCACCGTTGACCGTCATGCGCAGTCCTTGGCTTTTTATTGCAAGGCTCATCAGGCACCTCCCTTGGCCCGTTGGACCGCTTGCTCCAGGGCCCGGGCCACCACCACCCGCACCATGTCTTTGCGCCACTGCAGGTCGGCCCCCACGTTGTCCACCAAGAACGGCTCGGCGTGGCCGCCGGCCTTGCGGGCCGCCTGGGCCAGCCTCTCCGGGGTGGGCTCTTGTCCCACCAGCGGGGCCACAGCGTCTATGAGCACCAGGGGCGCGGCGTAGACCGCGCCCAGGGCCACCCGGACCCGGCTCACTACGCCATCGCGCAACCACAGCGCCGCCGCCGCGCTGAGCAGGGGATAGTCCAACGCCCCGCGCAGGGCCAGCTTGTGGTAGGCCGTGCCCAGGGGATCGTCGCCCAGCTCCAGGCTGACGCCGGTGAGCAGCTCGTCGGCCTGCAGGGCCAAAGGCGTCTCACCCTTGCCGGTGTAGAGCTCATCCAGGGCCACGGTCCGCTGTCCCTGGGGCGAGGCCACCTGGGCCTCGGCCTGCAGGGCCATGAGCATCACCGCGCCGTCGGACTGGCACACCGAGCGGCAGCGGTCGGCCGAGGCCCCACCGGGGTGGCAGACCTCGCCGCCCAGCTTGAAGCAGGGGGCCAGGCCGGCGCGCCAGGCCGGGCTCTGGTTGAGGTACAGGCAGCGGGTGTCGGCGCAGAGGTTGCCGCCCACCGTGCCCACCGACTGCTGCAGGGTCTCGGCCCCGATGGAGGCCAAGGCGTCGCGCAGCCCGGGCAGCCGCCGGGACAGCTCGGGATGCTCGCCGGCCGCCTTGAGCGTGGTGAGGGCCCCGATGGTGATGCGGCCGTCTTGGACGCGCACCCCGCTGAGCTCCGGGGCCAGGTGCTTGAGGCTGATGACCGTACGCGCCGCGGCGATCCCCTGCTTGGCCCTGGGCAGCAGGTCGGTGCCGCCGGCCAGCCACACGGCCTCGTCACCCAGGCGGGCCTTGGCCGCCAGGGCCTCGCTTAAATCGGCCGGGGCCAGGTAATCCATGGGGGGTAATTGCACAAAGTCCTCCTGCTGTAACCCGCCCAACGCCTTTTGGGCGACCGGGCGGGGAGAGAGGCATCAAAGGGGTTGACACTGGCTGTGACGCCCTCCTATAATCCCCGTGTATGTTGCATACAACATACACGACGGGTTTAAATATAAAGCGCCAAGGGGTGGGTCGTCAACCACCTTTGCAAACCAACCGCCGGCCCCGCGCCAAGTAACCGCGGGCGCCAAGGGCGGATGCCAAGCACCCGGGGGAAAACATGGAGCTCTTTTCCGACCTGACCGTACTTAGCCTGGAGCAGGCCACGGTCCTGCCCTACCTCACCTACCGCCTGGCCCAGGACGGGGCCCGGGTCATACGCCTGGAGCACCCGGTCTACGGCGACCCCAACCGCATGGTGGGCGAGCCCCTGCCCGGCGAAGAGCGCATGAACCGCTACTTCCTGTGCATCAACTCCGGCAAGAAGGCGCTCACCCTCAACCTGGGCGACCCCCGCGGCCAGGAACTGCTCAAGAAGCTCATCCTGGAGTTGGACGTGGACATCTTTGCCACCAACCAGCTCCCGCGCAGCTACGACAAGCTGGGCATCGCCCCCGACACCCTGCGGGCCATCAAGCCGGACCTCATCTGGCTGGGGGTCACCGGCTTTGGCCCGGACGTGGACGAAGCGGCCTACGACCCCATCCTGCAGGCCCGCGGCGGGCTGATGGAGCTCACCGGCGAGCAGGACGGCGAACCCCAGGTGGTGGGCATCCCCCTGCCGGACATGGGCACCAGCGAGCACGCCTACTGCCTGCTGATGAAGGCCCTCTACCGCCGCGAGCGCACCGGCGAGGGCTCCACCGTGGAGCTGTCCATGTTCGCCTCCACCGTGAGTTGGCTCACGGTGCCCATCACCCTCACCGACACCTTTGGCGAGGAAATCACCCGGCGCGGCAACACCCACCAGTTCTTCGCGCCGGTGAGCGTGTTCCCCACCAAGGACAGCTACGTCTACATCGCGGTGGGCAACGACCGCCAGTTCAAGGCCATGGTGGAGATACCCGAGTTCCAGTCCTTGGACCGGCCCGAGTATGCCAAGAACCTGGGACGCATCAAGGCGGTGGACCAGCTCAACCAGGCCATCGCCGAGATTACTCGGCAGATGGACACCGCCGAGCTTATCGCCAAGTTCAACGCCATCCGCCTGCCCATCTCCAAGATACAGACCATCCCCGAGGTGATCGCCGATCCCCTGGTGAAACCCAACCTGCTAAAGGCCACCGACCCCCAAAGCGGCCTCACCATCACCCTGGCGCCGCCGCCGCACCCCACCCCCTTCCTGCAGGCCAATAACAACACCCTCAGCTTCCCGCCGCGCTTTGGCGAGCACAACCAGGAGATTTACCAGGGCCTCGGCGTGAGCCCGGAGGAATTGCAAACTCTCAAGAACGACGGCGTGATCTAAAGCCGGTTGCGGTTTTTGCCCGGCGGCCGGGGATGGCTTGCCGAATGGCGGGAGCCACCGGCCGCGTAGTACGGGACCGCCGCCAACGCCTGGAGCCTAGGCATGAGAATAGTAGTAATGGTCAAACAGGTGCCCGACACCACCGAGGTGCGCATTGATCCCAAGACCGGCACCTTGATCCGCGAGGGCGTGGCCAGCGTGATGAACCCCGACGACCGCCTGGGCCTGGAGACGGCCTTGTCGCTCAAGGACGCGGCCGGCGGCGAGGTGATCGCGGTGTCCATGGGACCGCCCCAGGCGGTGGACGTGCTCAGCGAGGCCTACGCCATGGGGGCCGACCGCGGGGTGCTGCTCACCGACATCAACTTCGCCGGGGCCGACACCTGGGCCACCAGCTACACCCTGGGCAAGGTGGTGGAGCGCCTGGCGGCCGAGGAGCCGGTGGACCTGGTGATCTGCGGCCGCCAGGCCATAGACGGCGACACCGCCCAGATCGGCCCCCAGTTGGCCGAGCACCTGGGCTGGCCCCAGGTGACCTACGTGGGCCAGGTGCGGTCCGAAGGCGACCAGTTGCGGGCCTGGCGGCGCTTGCCCGACGGGGACCAGGAGGTGCTGTGTCCCTTGCCCGCGGTGGTGACCGTGCTCGACACCCCGGGCGAGCCGCGCTGGCCGCGGGTGGAGCGCCTGCTGGAGGCCTGCCGGCCCCGGGCGCCCCTGGAGTCCTGGAACGCCGCCGACATCGGGGCCCCGGCCGACAAGACCGGCCTGCGCGGCTCCCTCACCCAGGTGGTGGAGACCTTTAGCCCCAAGACCAAACGAGAAACCCGGTGGCTGGAGGGCACGCCGGCCGAGCAGGCCGCCGCCCTGGTGGCCGACCTGCGCGAAAAGAAGGTGCTCTGATGCCGGTTTGGGTTATCGAGGAAAACTGCACCGGCTGCGGCCTGTGCGCCAAGGCCTGCCCCTACGGCGCCATTGATATCGAAGACAAGCTGGCGGCCATCAACGACCGCTGCACCAACTGCGGTGCCTGCGTGGCCGCCTGCAAGTTCGAGGCGATGGCATCCGACATCCAGGAGCAGCCCATCCCCGACCTCTCCATGTACCGCGGGGTATGGGTGTTGGCCGAGCATCACCAGGGCCGCCTGGCCCAAGTGACCCGCGAGCTCCTGGGCGAGGGCTCCCGCCTGGCCCAGGCCCTGGGCCAGGAGTTGGCCGCGGTGCTCTTGGGCCACCAGGTGGAGCACCTGGCCGGCGAGCTGGCCGAGGCCGGGGCCGCCCGGGTGTACCTGGCCGAGCACGAGCAACTGGCGGACTATTCCACCCTGGGCTACACCAAGGTCCTGGGCGAGCTGATCACCGCCCACCAGCCGGCGGTGCTGCTCATCGGGGCCACCCCCCTGGGCCGCGACCTGGCCCCCCGGGTGAGCGGCCGCCTGGACCTGGGTCTCACCGCCGACTGCACCGAGCTGTCCATCGACCCCGAGAACCAGGGGCTGCGCCAGACCCGGCCGGCCTTTGGCGGCAACGTCATGGCCACCATCGTCACTCCCCGGGTGCGGCCCCAGATGGCCACCGTGCGCCCTGGGGTGATGGCTCCCTTGCCCCGGCAGGCGGGGGCGCGCGCCGAGCTGCTGCGCCACCCGGTGAGCCTGGGCGCCGAGGACCTGCTGGTCAAGCTGGTGTCGTTCAAGGAGCGCCGGCAAGAGGCGGTGGACCTCACCCAGGCCAAGGTCATCGTGGCCGGCGGCCGGGGCTGCGGGGCCGAGGGCTTCGAGCTGCTGCGCGCCCTGGCCGACGACCTGGGGGCCGAGCTGGGCGGCACCCGGGTGGCGGTGGAAGAGGGCTGGATCACCGCCGACCGCCAGATAGGCCAGACCGGCCAGTCGGTACGGCCGGAGCTGTACCTGGCCTTTGGCATCAGCGGGGCCATCCAGCATCGGGCCGGCGTGGCCGGGGCCCGCTACCTGGTGGCGGTCAACCGCGATCCCCAGGCGGCCATCTTCAGCGTGGCCGATTACGCCCTGGTGGGCGATCTGTTCAGCCTGGTGCCGGCCTTGCGCCAGGCCTTGGCCGAGGTATAGAAAATGACCAACCCTGCGATCAGGTCCGACCCCGAGAAGCTGCTGCGCCAGGTGATGGCCCGTTTCGTGGACCAGGAAGTCACCCCCCGGGCCCGGGAGATCGACGAGCGCGGCGAGTTCCCCCAGGAGCTTTTCAAGAAGCTGGCCTCCATGAACGTCTTCAACGTTCGTTACCTGGGCATGAAAAAAGGCGCCACCGGCAACGCCACCCTCTACTGCATCATCTGCGAGGAACTGGCCCGCGGCCTGGTGAGCCTGGCGGCCGAGACGGCCAAGCAGTGCCTCATGGGCACCAACTTTCTCTACCGTTTCGGCTCGCCCGAGCTAAAAGAAAAGTACCTGGAGCCCTCCATGCGCGGCGAGATGGTGGGGTCGTTTTGCCTCACCGAGCCCGAGGCCGGCGGCGACCTGGGGTCGGTGACCACCACCGCGGTGGACGATGGCGACCACTGGATCATCAGCGGCATGAAGACCTGGATCACTAACGCGCCCATTGCCAGCTACTTCACGGTGCTGTGCCAGACCCAGCCGGGCAAGGGCATTAGGGGACTGAACTTTTTCTTTGTGCCCCGCGACACCCCGGGGGTGCAGGTGAGCCCGCGCTTTGACACCCTGGGCACCCGCACCACCGAGATATCGGAGGTGGCCTTCAACGACTGCCGCATACCCAAGGACTACCTGGTGGGCCTGCCCGGCAAGGGCATGGGCGCCTTCTTCGCCATCCTGGCCGAGATACGCACCATGACCGCCGCCCTGGCCCTGGGGGTGGCCCGGGCCGCCTTTGACGCCTCGTTCCAGTACGCCCAGGAGCGCAAGGCCTTTGGCAAGACCATCAGCAAGTACCAGCTCATCCAGGCCAAGATATCGGACATGGCCACCGACATCTGGGCGGCCGAGCTGATGATCTATGACACCACCCGCAAGCTGGACCAGGGCCAGCGGGTGGACAAGGAATCCATGATGGCCAAGTACTTCGCCACCGAGGTGGCCTGCCGCTGCGTGGACCAAGCCACCCGCATCCTGGGGGCCTACGCCTATTCCATGGAGTACCCGGTGCAGCGCTTCTTCCGCGACGCGCGCTTTTTGCTCTACGGTGGTGGCACCCACGAGGTACTGCGCCAAAACATCGCCCGCGCCATGCGGTTTTAGGAACTAGAAGTGGCCGGCAACACCCCCGCCATCGCGCGCCTGTCCTTGAGCACCGAGGCCACTCGTATGCTCAAGGAGATGATCGTGCGCGGGGAGCTGCCCCCGGGCGAGCGGCTCTACGAGGTGGAGCTGGCCAAGCGCATGGGCACCAGCCGCACCCCGGTGCGCGAGGCCATGGTGCGCCTGGAGCACGAGCGGCTTTTGCAAAAGCGGCCCCAGGGCGGCTACCAGGTGCGGCCGCTTAGCCAAAAGGAAGTGCAGGAGGCGGTGGGCCTGCGCGAGGTGCTGGAATCCTATGCCGCCGAGTTGGCCGCCAGCAAGATATCAGCGGCCCAGTTGGCCAAGCTGGAAAAGAACGTGGCCCAGTTTGAAAAGGCCCTGCAGCGCGGGGATCGCCGCCGGCTGGTGGATCTCAACACCGTGTTCCACGACACCCTGTACCAGGCGGCGGGCTCGGACATGTTGTTCGAGCTGATCAGCAACCTGCGCGACGTGCTCTTCCGGTTTCGCCGGGCCCTGCTGGGAGACCTGGAGGCGGCGGCGCGTTCTTTGGGTGACCATCGCAAATTGTTGGCCGCCCTGAAAAAGGGCGACCCGGACCAGGCGCGGCGCAGGTGCCGCGACCACTTGCGGCGCGGCGGCCGTTGGATGATGGAACGCATAGCCAAGGGAGAGTTGGAGTTGTGAAACATGTCGGCGAGCCATAGCAACCCGCGGCCCATCCGCATACTGATGGCCAAACCCGGCCTGGACGGCCACGACCGGGGAGTGAAGGTCGTGGCCCATGCCCTGCGCGACGCGGGCATGGAGGTGGTCTACTCCGGGTTGCACCAGAGCGTGGAAAAGATCGTGGCCACCGCCATGCAAGAGGCGGTGGACGTCATCGGGTTGTCCATAATGAGCGGGGCCCACCTGCCCATCTGCCAAAAGCTGCTGGGACTGATGCGGGAGAAAGGCATGGAAGACGTGGCCGTGGTGGTGGGCGGGGTGATCCCCAACCGGGATATCGAGCCGCTGAAGGCCATGGGGGTCGACGGGGTTTTCCCCGGCGGCACCGGTTTCGAGCAGTTCATCGAGGGCACCCGCCAGGCGGTGGCCCGCAAGAGAGGGGCCTGAGCCATGGGCGTGGCCAAGTACATCAAGAACCACAAGGACGCCATCGAAGACGTGGAGCTGGCCAGCGGCATCCACGTGAAACCCTTCTACGGCCCCGAGGACCTGGAGCGGGTGGGTTTTGATTACCAACAGGACCTCGGCGATCCCGGCGAGTTCCCCTTCACCCGTTCGCTGCATCCCCAGGGCTACCGCTCGCGGGCCTGGACCACCCGGCAGTACTCCGGCTTCGGCACCCCGGCCGAGACCAACCAGCGCTGGAAGCTGCTCATCGCCAACGGCCAGACCGGGCTCAACGTGGCCTTTGACCTGCCCACTCAGATGGGCTACGACTCCGACGACGAGATGGCCTTCGGCGAGGTGGGCCGAGTGGGCATGGCGGTGGACACCCTGGCCGACTTCGAGGTGGCCTTCGAGGGCATCGACCTCACCAGCATCGGCAGCGGACTCACCATCAACGCGGTGGCCTGCATCATGCTGGCCATGTACGAGGCCCTGGCCCGGCGCCGGGGCATCGATCCGGCCAAGATCAGCGCTACCCCCCAAAACGACATCCTCAAGGAGATCATCGGCCGCGGGGCCTGGATATTCCCGGTGCGGCCGGCGGTGGACCTCACCTGCGACGTCATCGAGTACGCCACCGCCCAGGGCAAGCTGCCCCGCTGCAACCCGGTGAGCGTCTGCGGTTATCACATCCGGGAATCCGGCGCCACCCCGGCCCAGGAGATCGGCTTCGCCTTTGCCATCGCCTTTGCCTACATCGACAACGTGGTGGCCCGGGGCTACCGGCCGGAGCAGGTGGCCGGTCGCTTCAGCTTCAACTTCAACATCTTCGGCAATCTCTGGGAGCAGGTGGCCAAGTTCCGGGCGGCCCGCAAGCTCTGGGCCAAGCTGCTGCGCCGGCGCTATGACATCCAGGAAAAGAAGATCCTGTTCCTGCGCGGCCTGTTCGGCGGCGGCGGCTTTGGGCTCACCAAGGCCCAGCCCCTGAACAACATCGTGCGCGGGGCCTACTACGGCCTGGCCGCCGCCCTGGGCGGGGCCCAGACCACCGCCCTGTGCTCCTACGACGAGGCCTACACCATCCCCACCGAGCAGTCGGCGCTCATCAGCCTGCGCACCTGCAATATCCTCATGGAGGAGATCGGCCTGCGCGACACCGTGGACCCCCTGGCCGGCTCCTATTTCGTGGAGACCCTCACCAAGGAGATGGAGGAGAAGATCCTGCAGGAGATGGAGCGGGTGGAGACCTGGGGCGGCATCGTGGCCGCGGTGGAGAGCGGCCAGGTGCAGCGCCTGGTGGCCCGCCAGGCCTACGAGTGGGAACGCGAGCTGCAGGAGGGCACCCGGGTCAAGGTGGGGGTGAACAAGTACGTGGAGCAGGGCGAAGAGGCCGACGTGGAGCTGCACGAGTACGACATGGCCACCGCTGACAAGCAGATCGCCTCGCTCAAGGAGGTGCGGGCCGCGCGCTCGGACCGCGAGGTGAAACAGCGGCTGCTGGAGCTGGAAAAGGCGGCCCGGGCCGGCCAAAACGTCATGCCCGCCCTGGTGGAGTGTTGCGGGGCCTATTGCTCCGTGGGCGAGATGGCCGGGGTGCTGCGCCAGGTCCATGGCGAGATGGAGGAGCCCTCCATCTTCTAATAGATTGTTCACCCCTGGCCGGCGGGCCCCCTGCCAGGTCCGCTAAACAGATTGCCCCGCTGCGGGTTCGCCCGGGGCGGAGCCGAGGAAAGCCAAGATGGAATACAAGATCGGAATTGACGTGGGCGGCACCTTCACCGACTTCCTGCTCACCATGGAAGACGGCAGTTCCCAGATATACAAGGTGCTCTCCACCCCGCACGATCCCTCGGAGGCCACCATGGCCGGCATCGCCGAGATGGCCGAGGACCGGGGGCTGAGCCTCACCGAATTCCTGGACCAGGTGAAGGTCATCGTGCACGGCACCACGGTGACCACCAACGCGGTGCTCACCGAGAACGGGGCCAAGACCGGGCTCATCACCACCGAGGGGGTGCGCGACGCCCTGGAGATGCGCCGCGGCATCCGCGAGGAGCAGTACAACAACCGCTACACCAACGTGCGGCCGGTGGTGCCGCGCTACCTGCGCCGCCCGGTGGCCGGCCGCCTGGACTACGCCGGCCAGGAGATAACCCCGCTTAGCGAGGACGACGTGCGCCGGGCCTGCGAGCTGTTCAAGTCCGAAGGAGTGGAGGCGGTGGCCGTCTGCTTCATGAACTCCTTTGCCAACGACCAGCACGAGCAGCGGGCCGCGGCCATCGTGGCCGAGATGCTGCCCGAGGCCTACCTCAGCGTGTCGTCGGTGGTGCTGCCCTCCATCCGCTTCTACGACCGGGTTTCCACCACCTGCCTCAACGCCTACGTAGGGCCCATCCTGCGGCGCTATTTGCAGGCCCTGGTGCGCAAGCTCGAGGAGGCCGACTACCAGGGGGTGCTTCTGATCATGCAGTCCAACGGCGGGGTGATCAGCCCCCAGGCGGCCCAGGACCTGGCCGCGGCCACCCTGCTCTCCGGCCCGGCCGGCGGACCCAAGGCCGGCATCACCTACGGCCGGGTGCACGGCCAGGAAAGCCTCATCACCACCGACATGGGCGGCACCAGCTATGACACCGCGCTGATCAAGGACGGCAAGCCCCTGGTCACCACCGAGGGCGACATCGACCGCCGGCGCCTGGCCCTGCCCATGCTCAACGTGGTCACCATCGGGGCCGGCGGCGGCTCCATCGGCTGGATCGACGAGGGCGGCCTGTTGCGCATGGGTCCCCAGTCGGCCGGGTCGGCGCCCGGGCCGGCCTGCTACGGCCTCGGCGGCCAGCGCCCCACCTGCACCGACGCCGACCTGGTGCTGGGCTACCTCAACCCCGAATACTTCGCCGGCGGCAAGATGCCCCTGGACGTGGACAAGGCCACCGCGGCCATCAAGACCCACGTGGCCGATCCCCTGGGTTTCACGGTGGCCGAGGCCGCGGCCGGCATGTACCAGGTGATCAACGTGAACATGGCTGCGGCGGTGCGCGAGGTGAGCGTCAAGCAGGGGGCCGACCCGCGGGACTTCCCCCTGGTGGTGGCCGGCGGGGCCGGGCCCAACCACGCCTGCATGATCGCCTGGGAGCTGGAGATACCCCTGCTGCTGGTGCCGCGCGAGTCCTCCATCTTCTGCGCCGCCGGCATGCTCATGAGCGACCTGGAGCACGACTTCGTGCGCACCTACCCGGCCCCCCTGCTCGACGTGGAGTTGGGGCGCTTCCAGGAGATGTTTGAGCAGATGCGCCGGGAGGGGGTCCGGCTGTTGGAGTCCGAGGGCATCAGCGCCGACAAGGTGCAAGTGAGCTACTCCCTGGACCTGCGCTACGTGGGCCAGTACCACGAGGTGAACGTGGAGGTGAGCGCCGAGGAGGTGCAGCAGGGCCGCCTGGACGACATGGCCGGCCGCTTCCACCCGGCCCACTTCCAGCTCTACGGCTACGAACTCAGCGACACCGACACCCCGGTGGAGCTGATCAACATGCGGCTCAAGACCATCGGGGTCACCGACAAGCCGCGCTTTGCCGAAGAACCCCCGGCCGGGCCCGACGCCTCGGCCGCCCGCAAGGGCTCCCGGCCGGCCTACGTGCCCAGCGCCGGCGAGTTCCAGGAGGTGCCGGTCTACGACGGGGCCCTGCTGCAAAACGGCAACCGGCTTGAGGGGCCGGTGATCATCGAGCAGGTGAACACCTCCACCTTTGTAACCCCGGAATACCACCTGGCGGTGGACCGTTACGGCACCATGGCCATCTATCTGCCCGACAAGGAGGACGAGGTCCTGGGGAGGATCGGATAATGAGCAAGCCAGCCATTGACAAGGTTTTGGTCTCGATTCTGCAACGGCGCTACAAGTCCATCGCCGAGGAGATGTCCATCGCCCTGTCGCGCACCACCCGCTCGCCCATCTTGTGCGAGGCCAAGGACTTTGTCACCGGCCTGTACGACGCGCGCGGCAAGATGCTGGAGCAGTGCGAGAACCTGCCCATCCTGGCCTTTTCCCTGGGCCCGGTGTGCGAGTACATCATCGATTACTTTGGCGACGACATCCACGAGGGCGACGTAATCTTCCACAACGACGTCTTCTCCATGGGCAACCAGAACAACGACGTGGCCGCCTTCAAACCGATCTTCTGGGAGGGCGAGCTGGTGGCCTGGGCCGCCTGCAAGGGCCACCAGGCCGATATCGGCGGCGCGGTGCGCGGCGGCTACAACCCCGAGGCCACCGAGGTGTGGCAGGAGGCCCTGCGCATCCCGCCCATCAAGGTCTATGAAAAGGGCAAGCTGCGCCGCGACGTCTGGGACCTCATCTTCGCCAACATCCGGCTGGACATCGTGGCCGAGGACATGCGGGCCGAGATCGGCTCCTGCGTGGTGGGCGAGCGCGGCATCCACACCCTGATGGAGCGCTACGGCCGCGAGGTGGTGGAGGCCCACAAGGAGCACCTGTTCGCGTCCACCGAAAAGATCATGCGGGCCGAGATTCGCGACATCCCCAACGGGGTCTACCAGGGCGAGAGCCGGGCCTACTACGACGGCAAGAACCCGGGCAGCGTCTACACCATCCGGGTGACCATCACGGTGGAAGACGAGGAGATTCGCTTCGACTACCAGGGCACCGACGCCCAGACCAACGGCTTTGTCAACGGCACCTATACCTCCAGCGCCTCGGCCTGTCTGCTCACCTTCTTGCAGATGGTCAACCCCGACATCCCGCACAACGACGGCATGGTGCGTCCCATCAGCATCGACATCCCGCAGGGGACCATACTCAACGCCGCCTACCCGGCGGCCACCACTTACGGCAACCACCTGTGCCCCAACAACGCCGACGCCATCATGCGGGCCCTGGCCCCGGCCATCCCCGACCGGGTCTCGGCCGAGTGGAACGAGCTGCTTTGTTCGCTCACCACCGGGATAGACCCCCGCAAGGGCTCCCCCTACGTGGACATCGGTTTCATGGGTCTCAAGGGCGGCTCCGGGGCGCTCAAGGGCGTGGACGGCTACGACCACATCGGCATGATCGACGCCAGCGGCGGGGTGCTGGACCAGGACTACGAGATGTTCGAGCAGCAGACCCCCCACCTGCTCAAGCGCCACGAGCTGTGGACCGACTCGGCCGGGCCGGGGCGCTGGCGCGGCGGCCTGGGAGTGGTCACCGAGTTCATCATCGGCAGCGACGACACCCAAGTGGTAACCTTTGGCGACGGCGACGTGGAACCGGCCTTCGGGGCCCACGGCGGCGGCGACGGCGCCCTCAACACCATCTGGCTGGAATACCCGGGCGGTGAGCGCTACCAGTGCACCACCAAGGACCTGGTGCGCGGCGTGCCGGCCGGCACCCTGTACCACCAGGACGCCGGCGGCGGGGGGGGATACGGCGATCCGCACCTGCGGCCGGCCGAAAAGGTGGCCCAGGAGGTGCGCGACGAAATCATCAGCCCAGAGGCGGCCCGCGAGTTCTACGGCGTGGTGGTGAAGGATGACTTCACCGTGGACCAGGCTGCAACCCAGCGCCTGCGCGGCGACGCCGGCCGTTGAGACCAACCGGATATTTTTCAGGGAGCGACCAGACCATGAGCTTTATGCCCACCTTTGCCGATGCCGAGGCCCTGGCCGAGCACCAACTGCGAGGCCTGCAGTGGACCGTGCGCCACGCCTATAACAACAGCCCCTTTTACGGGGCCCGCCTGGAACAGGCCGGGGTGCGACCCGAGGATATCACCAGCCTGGATGACCTGGCCAAGCTGCCCTTCACTACGGCCGACGACCTGCGGGCCACCTATCCCTTTGCCCTGCTCAGCGTCGACCCCCACGAGATCGTGCGGGTGCACGCCTCCACCGGCACCACCGGCAAGCGCAAGGTGCTGCCCTACACCGCCAAGGACATCAACGACTGGGCCAACATGTTCGCGCGCTGTTACGAGATGGCCGGACTCACCGCCGAGGACCGGGTGCAGATCATGGTGGGCTACGGGGTGTGGACCGCCGGGGTGGGGTTCCAACTGGGCTGCGAACGCTTCGGCGCCCTGGCCATCCCGGCCGGTCCCGGCAACCTGGACATGCAGTGCGACTTCCTGGTGGACTTTCAAACCACCACTTTGTGCTGCACCTCGTCCATGGCCCTGCTGATAGCCGAGGAGGTGCGACGCCGGGGCCTGAAGGACAAGATCGCGGTGAACAAGGTGATCTGCGGTTCCGAGCGCACCAGCGACGCCATGCGCCAGACCATCGGCCGCGAACTGGGAGCCGAGATATTCGACATCCCCGGCATGACCGAGCTCTACGGCCCGGGCACCGGCCTGGAGTGCAGCGCTCACCAGGGTATCCATTACTGGGCCGATTATTATATCCTGGAGATGGTCGACCCGGTGAGCTTGGAGCCGGTGGAACCCGGGGAGCTGGGCGAGATGGTGGTCACCACCCTGTGCAAGCAGGCCGCGCCGCTGATCCGCTACCGCACCCGCGACCTCACCCGGCTGATCCTCGGCGATTGCCCCTGCGGCAGCCCGCTGCCGCGGCACGACCGCATCCTGGGACGCAGCGACGACATGATCATCTTCCGGGCGGTGAACATCTACCCTGGTCAGATCGACGCCATACTTAGCCAGGCCGAGGGGGTGGCCTCGGAGTACCAGATTATTCTTTCGCGCGAAGGTGACGGCAAGGACTATATGCTCATCAAGATCGAGCGGGCCGAAAACGGCTCGCCGGGGGATGATGCGGCGGTGGCCGCCGCCATCGCCGGGGCGGTCAAGTCGCAGCTCATGGTAAGCCCCCAGGTGGAGGTGGTGGACTACGCCGGCCTGCCGCGCACCGAGCGCAAGTCCCAGCGGGTGTTTGACCGGCGCTTTGACGATTGATCCCAGGGTCCGTTGCGAGGGCGGGGGACAAGTATTGCCATGAAACCCAACTACTGCGAGCTCGGGGCTGAGCGTTACGTGTGTGGCGAGGTCAAACGCTTTGACGAACGCTACATGATGTTCCGCCGGGTGATGTGGGAGATGCCCGAGTTGGCCGGCAAGCTTTACTTCACCCCCAAGCAGCCGCGCCCCGGCAAGGCCGGCTACGAGCTGCGCGACGTGGCCCTGCGCAACGCCGCCTGGGACCTGGAGCGCGATTTCGCCATGGGTAACCGCGGCGGCCGGCAAATGCTCTACGACTGGGAGCGCCCGCCCAAGGGCGAGTTCCCGCCGCCGCCGGGGCTAAAGGAGAACGCCGACGACCCGGCCGCCCTCACCCGGGCGGTGAAAAAGGCGGCCGCTTTCCTGGGCGCCTCGCTCACCGGCATCTGCCGGCTGGACCAGCGCTGGGTCTACTCCCACGCCTACTACCCCAGCATCCGCAACCCCTTTGTGGGCGGCCAGTTGAACCTGGACGAGCTGACCCAGGGCGAGAGCGTGCCCATCGAGATACCCGATGGCGTTGATTACGCCATCGTGCTGGCCTTTGAGATGGACTACGAGCTGAGCCGCTATTCCCCGTCCATGACCGCCAGCGCCGGGGCGGGGCTGTGCTACTCCAAGATGCCCTTTGTGGCCGCCATGGTGGCCCAGTTCATCCGCGGCCTGGGCTACCGGGCCATCCCCAACGGCAACGACACCGCCTTGAGCATCCCCCTGGCCATCGACGCCGGCCTGGGGGAGCTGGGGCGCAACGGGTTGTTGATCACCCCCCGCTATGGTCCCCGGGTGCGGCTGGCCAAGGTCTTTACCGACCTGCCCCTGGTCCCGGACCGGCCCATAGAGTTTGGCGTGTGGCGCTTTTGCCAAACCTGCCAGAAGTGCGCCGAGCATTGCCCCAGCCAATCCATAAACTTCGGCCAGGCCACCACCGAGGTGCACAGCGTCTCCAACAACCAGGGCATGCGCCGCTGGCCGGTGAGGGGGGAGAGTTGCCTGGCCTTTTGGGAGCGTAACCAGTCGTGCTCTTGCTTGAACTGCATCCGGGTGTGCCCCTTTAACAAGCCGCGGGGATGGCTGCACGAGGCGGTGCGGACCGGCATCAAGAGCGCGCCGTTTTTGAACCGTTTGTTCCTTTGGGGGGATGAATGGTTTGGCTACAACCGGCGAAAGAGTCCAAGGCGTTTCTGGGACGGCCGGGAGTGAGATACGGTAGGAACCTACTTTCTTTAAGGGAGGAAGAGAAATGAAGGGTAAATATTGGCTGGCAATAGTCGGCGTGCTGTGCGCCCTGGCCCTGGGCCTGGGACTGACCAGCGCACCGGCACAGGCCAAAGACGTAATCGAACTGACCTACGCTAACTTCGCACCGCCTAAGACCTTTGTGCATGTCCAGATGGTGCGCTGGGTCAAGGAGGTGGAGCGCCGCACCAACGGTAGGGTGAAGTTCAAGCTGTTCCCGGGCGGGTCGCTCTTGGGCGGCAAGAACATGATCGACGGGGTGATCGCCGGCCAGGCCGACATCGGCACCACCTCCACCGCTTACCAGCCGGGCCGCTTCACGATCCTCAACGCCACTGCTCTGCCCCTGGGTATCCCCAGCGCCACGGTGGGCTCCAAGGTGCTGCTGGACCTGTTCATGAAGTATAAGCCGGCCTCCTTGCGCAAGGTGAAAGTGCTCACCCTTTACACCAATAGCCCCTCCAATATCATGTCGCGCATCCCGCTGCCCACCCTGGCCTCGCTCAAGGGCGTGGACCTGAGGGCCTCCGGCGGCGCGGCCCAGATTCTCAAGGCCTGGGGCGCCAACCAGGTGGGCATGCCCATGCCGGCCACCCCCGAGGCCATTCAGAAGGGCGTGGTCAAGGGGCTGTTCTCCTCGGTGGAAGTCCTGATGGACTTCAAGTTCGCTTCCTACTGCAAGTACGTGACCATGACCGACACCGGCATCTACCCCTTCGTGGTGGTGATGAACCTGGCCAAGTGGAAGTCGCTGCCGGCCGACGTGAAAAAGGTCATGGACGACCTGTTCCGCGAGCAGGGCATCTGGACCGGCGAGTACATGGACAAGCACGCCGCCGAGTCCCTGGCTTGGTCCCAGAAGACCCAGGGCGTGAAGGTCTTCAGGCTGTCGCCGGCCGAGAAGGCCAAGTTTGACGCGCGCCTCAAGCCCATCGTGGCCGGTTGGATCAAGAAGGTCAGCGCCAAGGGTGTTAACGGCAAGGCCATCGTGGCCGACATCAAGGCCCTGATCAAGAAGTACACCAAGTAAGGCATAGCCGGGCGGCCGGGGGGGCGGTCTCCCCCGGCCGTCCCGGCCGGCCGCAGCCCAACCGGTTATTGCGCCCCGGGGCGCGGCGCACCCGCGCCGGGTGTGCGCTTAAGGCCGGGCCGCCGCTTGGCCAAAGAGGAGAGGTATGTCTTTTCTGGAGACCCTAACCCGGTATTGCACCAAAGTCCTGGCCTTTGTGGCGGGGTTGTCCTTGGCGGCCATGGTGCTGTTGACCTGCGCCAATATCTTGTTGCGCTTGGTGTGGTTGCCCATTCGGGGGACCTTTGAGCTGCTGGGCATGTTCGGGGCGGTGGCCGCTTCCTTTGCCCTGGCCTATACCCAGGCGCATCGCATGCACATCGCGGTGGACATCCTGGTGGACCGCTTCGCCAGCCGGACCCGGCGGGTGCTGACCATTATCAATGGCCTTTTCTGCATGACCTTCTTCGGGCTGGCCGCCTGGCAGATCGTGATGTGGTCCAACGTGCTGGTGGAGGAGGGAGAGCTCACCGAGACCCTGCAGATACCCTTTTATCCCTTTACCTACGCCACCGCCCTGGGCTGCGCCGTTTTGGCCTTGGTTTTCCTGACCGAGATTCTGCGCCTGTTTTTCCCTAAACCACAGGAGGACGACCAATGAGCCCTACCTCGGTGGGAGTCACCGGTATCGTCGCCCTGATGGGCGTGTTGTTTCTCCTGGGTATGCCGGTGGGCTTTGCCATGGCCATCGTGGGCTTCATCGGCTTTTGCTACGTGGTCAATATCACCGCCGGGCTGGGCATGCTCAGCACCGACCTGTGGATGACCTTTTCCAAGTATGGCCTCACGGTGATCCCCCTGTTCATCTTCATGGGGCAGATCGCCTTCCACTCCGGGGTGAATGAAAAGCTCTACCGCACCGCCCACAAGTGGGTGGGACAGTTCAAGGGCGGGGTGGCCATGGCCACGGTGATGGCCTGCGCGGCCTTTGCGGCCATCTGCGGCTCCAACGCGGCCACCGCGGCCACCATGACCACCGTGGCCCTGCCGGAGATGAAAAAATTTCACTACGAGCCGATGCTCAGCACCGGGGCCATCGCCTGCGGCTCCACCCTGGGGGTGGTTATCCCGCCCAGCGTGGTGCTCATCGTCATCGGCTTGTACACCGGCCAGGACATCGCCAAGCTGTTCTACGGCGGCATCAGCGCCGGGGTGATCCTGGCCGTTCTGCTGGCCCTGACGGTTTACGCCATGTGCCTGCGGCATCCCTCCTGGGGGCCGGTGGGGCCCAAGACCACCTGGGGCGAGAAGTTCCGTTCGCTGCCCGGGGCCATCGACATGGTGCTGTTGTTCGCCCTGGTGATGTTGGGACTCTACTTCGGCATCTTCAGCCCCACCGAGGCCGGCGCGGCCGGGTCGGGACTGGCGGTGGCTCTTTCGGCGGTGCAGGGCCGGCTGTCCTGGAAGGGGCTCATCGCCTCGATCCTGGAGACCATCCGCATCTCCTGCATGGTCATCGTCATCGTGGCCGGCGCGGTGATCTTCGGGCGCTTTTTGGCGGTGACCCGCATCCCCTTTGAGGTGGCCGACTGGGTGGCCGGCCTGCCGGTACCCGGTTACGTGATTCTCTCGATCATTTTCCTGATCTTTATCATCGGTGGGGCGGTGATGGACGCCTTGGCCCTGCTGCTGATCACCATACCCATCTTTTTCCCGGTGGCCGCCAAGCTGGGCTACGATCCGCTGTGGTTCGGGGTGGTGATAACCGTGGTGGCCACCCTGGGCGCGGTGACCCCGCCGGTGGGGGCCACCACCTACGTGGTGGCCGGCATGGCCAAGGACGTACCCCTGCAAGACGTCTTCAAGGGGGTCCTCTACTTCTTGCCGGCCTATATCATCTGTGTTTTGCTGCTGATGATTTTTCCGGGGGTGGTCACCTTCCTGCCCAACCTCATGCCCTAGGCCGGCGGTGGCCAGTGGGCCGCGATAGACGAAACCGTACTGGTGGAAGCAAATGAAGAACATCGAGTATTTCAAACCAACGACTATTGACCAGGCCCTGCGGGTAAAGCAGGAGATGGGCCGGGAGGCCTGCTACATCGCCGGCGGCACCGACGTGTTGGTGTTGGCGCGGGAAAAGAAGCTCGACTGCCGGGCCTTGATCAGCCTGCGCCGCATCCCCGAGCTGGCCGGCATCAGCCTCCAGGACGATGTCTTGCACCTGGGCCCGGCCACCACGCTCACCGACATCCTGGAAAACGGCGAGGTGGCCCGCGAGCTGCCCATCCTGCACGACGCGGTGCAGGTGATGGGCTCCACCCAGATGCGCAACATGGCCACCGTGGGGGGCAATGTCATGACCGCGGCCAGCAGCGGCGACACCCTGGGCCCCCTGCTGTGCCTGGACGCCGTGTGCCGCCTGGTCTCCCCCGGCGGCGAGCGGCGGGTGCCCATGGACGAGATGTTCGTGGGGCCCCGCACCACCGCGGCCGAGCCCGACGAGCTGCTGGCCGGGTTGGAGATTCCCCTGCCCGCCGCCGGTGGGGCGATCAGCTCCGGCGCTTTTTTCAAGCTCACCCGCCGGGCGGCCATGGACCTGGCCCTGATCAACGTGGCGGTGCAGCTCTGGGTGAACCCCGACCGGGCCACCATCGCCAAGGCCCGCCTGGCCGCTGGGGTGGCGGCGCCCACCCCGGTGCGTCTCAAGCAGACCGAGGAGGAATTGGTGGGCGCGCCGGTGGCCGAGGCCACCAAGGAACAGGTGGCCATCCGGGCCATCGGGCGCGAGTGCCGGCTGCGCGACAGCGACCGCTGTTCGGCCTGGTACCGCGAGGAGATGCTGCGGGTGCTCATCCCGCGGGCGGCCGCCTTGGCCTTAGAGCGCATGGGTATCGCCGTTTGAGGCGTTGACAAGAGGAAGTGACCATGAAACGCATGATTGAATTCGAGTTGAACGGACAGCAAGTCACCGCCGAAGTGGACGGCGGGGACCTGTTGCTCAGTGTACTGCGCGACCAGTTCGACCTCTACGGGGTCAAGGAAAGCTGCGGCGCCGGGGAGTGCGGGGCCTGCACCGTGATCATCGACGGCCGGGCCGTGACCTCCTGCCTCTACCCGGCCATGGAGGCCGAGGGGCGCAGCGTCACCACCATCGAGGGCCTGGCCCAGCCCGACGGCACCTTGCATCCCATCCAGGAGTCGTTTATCGAAAAGGGCGCGGTGCAGTGCGGCTTTTGCACGCCGGGCAACGTGCTCAGCGCCAAGGCCCTGCTGGACAAGAACCCCGACCCCAGCGAGCAGGAGATACGCACCGCCATCGCGGGCAACCTTTGCCGCTGCACCGGCTACCACCAGATCGTGGAGGCCATCAGCCACGCCGCCGGGAGGAAGTCATGAGCCCTGTAAACTACGTGGGTAAGAGCCTGCCCCGGGGTGACGCCCGGGAAAAGGTCACCGGCCGCGCCGTGTACATCAACGACCTCAAGCGCCCCGGTATGCTCTATGGCAAGATACTCTATTCCCAGCAGGCCCACGCCAGGATAAAGAACATCGACACCACCAAGGCCGCCCGGCTGCCCGGGGTGCGGGCGGTGCTCACCGGCGAGGACATCCCGGATATCCCCCTGGGCTTCATGCGCGACAACCGGCCGCTGAAAAAAGGCAAGGTGCGCTCCTACCGCGACGAGATCGTGGCCGTGGCGGCCATCAGCCCGGAGATCGCGGCCGAGGCCCTGGAGTTGGTGGAGGTGGAGTACGAGCCCCTGCCGGCGGTCTTCACCCCCCAGGACGCCCTGGCCGACGGCGCGCCGTTGATCCACGAGCTCGACGCCCGCAACAAGCCGGTGAAGTCCAACAAGCTCAAGCTGCCCTGGCGGCTTATCTGCGGCGACGTGGACCAGGCCCGCGGCAAGAGCGCCTACGTGGCCCAGGGGCGCTACCGCACCACCTGGGTGAACCACTGCTGCCTCGGCACCAGCGGGGTCATCGCCGAGTTCGACCTCAACCGCAACCTCACCATGTACTCTATCACCCAGATTCCCTACCTGGCCCAAAACGACTACCTGGCCGCGCTCAAGGCCATGGGCCTGAAAGACAGCCAGGTGCGCATCCGCTGCCAGACCATCGGCGGCGGCTTCGGCTCCAAGCTCGATACCCACTGCTACGAGTTCATCGCCATCCTGCTGGCCAACGCCACCGGCCGGCCGGTGAAGATTCAGTTCAGCCGGGAGGAGGAGTTCCTGGCCCAGGCCACCCGGCAGCCGGCCATCATGGAGATCACCCAAGGCTGCGACGCCGAGGGACGTCTCACCTTCCGCGACGTGCACATGGTCCTGGACAACGGGGCCTACACCAGTTGGGGGGCCACCACCCCCAGCGTGATGATGGTGCCCATCAGCTCCCTGTACCGGGTGCCCAACGTGCGCTTTGTGGCCGAGAGCGTCTACACCAACAACCTCTACTCCCAGGCCATGCGGGGCTACGGCAACCCCCAGGCCACCTTTGCGGTGGAGTCCAACATCGACCAGTTGGCCGAGGAAGCCGGCATCGACCCGGTGGAGTTTAGGCTGCTCAACGCCAACCAGTCCAACGAGATCACCCCGCAGAAGTTCAAGATCACCACCTGCGGCCTGAGCGAGTGCCTGGAAAAGGTGCGCGATTCCCTGGGCTGGCAGCAGCACCGCAAGGCCAAGGCAGCCGGCGAAACCAGCACGGGCTACAAGGCGCGCGGCCAGGGGGTGGCCTCGTTGATCCACGTGGGCGGCGGGGCCCGGGTGTACCGCTCCGACGGCCACGGCATGATCATGAAGCTCGACGACTTCGGCAAGCTCAAGGTCTTCACCGGCGCGGTGGAGATCGGCCAGGGCGTGGACACCGTGCTGCGCCAGATGGCGGCCGACAGCGTGGGCATGCGCATCGAGGACGTGGACATCGTCAGTCACGACACCGACATCTGCCCCTGGGACGTGGGCACCCACGCCAGCCGGCAGACCTTCATCGCCGGCAACGCCGCCTGCCACTGCGGCCGCGAGATTCGGCGCAAGGTCTTCGAACTGGCCGCCGGCCAGCTCAACCGGGACCCCGAGGAACTGGACATGTTCGACAGCGTGGTCTACGTGCGCGACGCGCCCCGCGAGCCCGGCCAGCGCCTGCCCCCGGCCGACAGCGGCGACCGCATACCCCTGGCCAAGTTGCTGCGCAAGGCCCACTTCTCCACCGGCGGCACCATGGTCATGGCCGAGGTCTTCTACGATCCGCCCAACCAGATGCTGGACCGCGAGTTCAAGGGCAACCTCTCCTGCTCCTGGGCCTTTGGCACCACCGGGGTGGAGGTGGAGGTGGACCTCAAGACCGGCCACGTGGAGATACTCAAGTACTTTGCGGCCCACGACGTGGGAGCCTCCATGAACCCCATGCTGCTGGAGGGCCAAGTCTACGGCGCGGCGGTGATGGGCAGCGGCTATGCCCTGAGCGAAGAGGTGCGCCTGCGGGAAGGCCGGATGGTCAACGGCAACTTCCTGGACTACAAGATGCTCACCGCCCTGGACAAGGTCCCGGTGACCCCCATCATCGTGGAGACCTTCGACTCGGCCGGCCCCTACGGGGCCAAGGGAGTGGGCGAGCCGGGCTGCGTGCCCTCGGCCCCGGCCATTGCCAACGCCATCTACGACGCCATCGGGGTGCGCCTGGACTCGCTGCCCATGACCCCGGAGAACGTGTTGGCCGCCTTGAAAGAGAGGTTCCCGGACTCCTAGGGGGTGCCCGGTGCAGGAGCGCCTGGTTGGCTTCACCCGGTTTTTGAACCAACACGGGGTGGTGGTCTCCACCGCCCAGACCATCGACGCCCTGCGGGCCGCGGCCGAGGTGGGGCCCGGCTCGCCCCAAGACCTCATGGGGGCCCTGCGCGCCACCCTGGTGCACCGCCGCGAGGACTACCTGGCCTTTGCCGGGCTCTTTGAACGCTTTTTCCTGGACCGGCCCTCGGAGCAGGAGCCGACCGCCGCGCCCCTGGATCGCCTGGACCCGGACCTGCCGGGCTTGGGCCTGCTGCCGGCCGCGGCCGAGGAGGCCGCGCCGCCATCTGAGAGCCAGGCCCTGGCCTCGCCGGTGGAGGTGCTGGGGCGCACCGGCTTCGACCGCCTGGACCCGGGCCAGGCCGCGCTCATGGCCGCGGAGGTGGCCAAGCTGCTCAGGCCCCTGGCCCGGCGCCTGTCGCGCCGCCGCCGCCCGGGCGGCCGCCAAGCCCCGGCCTGGCGGGCCACCCTGCGCCGCAGCCTGGCCGCCGGCGGTGAGCTGGTGGAGTTGCAGTTCCGCCGTCGGGCCAAGCGCCAGCGCCGCTTGGTGGTCCTGGCCGACGTCTCCGGCTCCATGGAGCTCTCGGCGCCCTTTGTGTTCCATTTTATAAGCGGCCTGGCCGGCATCTGGCGCCAGGTGGAGGTCTTTGTCTTTGCCACCCGCCTCACCCGGGTCACCCCCTGGCTGGCCCGCGGCGAGGTGGGACGCTTCCTAAAGGCCCTGCCGCGCCTGGTGCCCGACTTGGCCGGCGGCACCCGCCTGGGTGCGGCCCTGGCCACCCTTATGCGCCGCCACGGCGGCTACCTGGGCCCCTCCACCGTGGTGCTGGTGTTCAGCGACGGCTGGGATCGGGGCGACCCGGTGGTGCTGGGCCGCGAGATGGCCCGGCTGCACCGCCGCACCCGCCGGCTGGTCTGGCTAAACCCCCTGCTGGAGAGCCCCAACTACCAACCGCTGAACCGGGGCATGGCCGCAGCCCTGCCCCACGTGGACCATTTCCTGGCCTGCCACAACCTGGTCTCCCTGCAACGGGTGGCCCGGGTGTTGGAGCGCCTGGTGCGCTGAGCCATGTTGGGCGGCGCGATGGGTGAGGGTGGGGCGGCCGGTGAAGGTCAACCCCGGGGCAGGCCGCCGGACAGCAGGCGCTGGGCCTCGGCCAGGTCGGCGGGGCGGTCCACGTCCCAGGCGCTGTACTCCGGCGCGGGCAGCAAACTCAGCGAGTCGCCCAGGCGGCGCAAGAGCCCCCGGCCACCGTGGTCGCCGGACAGGCGGCCCAGCTCATCGAAATGACGCGCGGCAAAGGCTACCGGGTGAACCGGGCGCTTAGCCACCAGGGCGGCGGCCGCTCCGGCCGGTGAGTCCAGGGCCGCCTGGGCCACCCGCCGCACCATCTCGGCCGCGACCAGGGGTTGGTCACCGAGCAGCACGGCCATCACCCGGGCCCGGCGCTGACGGCACCAGCGGGCGGCCAGGGCCAGCGAGGTGCCCATGCCCTGCAGGTAGTCGGGGTTGTCCAGTACCGTGAGACGGGGCTCGTTGGGCAGCCGGGCGCGGACCTGGTCGGCGTGGCCGCCCAGTACCACCAAACCCCGCTCCAGGCCGGAGTCCAAAGCGGCCCGTAGCGCCCAGAGCAAGAGCGGCCGGCCGGCCAGGAGGGCCAACTGCTTGGCCCCGCCAAAGCGCCGGCCGCTGCCCGCGGCCAACACCACGGCCACCCCGCCCGGCAACCGCGGCGACGCTCCATCATTTTGATCCGGATTGGTGCGGTGGCCGCCCGCGTCGGCCGGGCAAGTCATTTCTTTTCTTGCAGACGCTGGGCCGCCTCGGTCACGGTGTCCATGAAGCGTTCCAGGCGGGTGCGGGGCGGGTTGGTGAAGATGCGGATGAAGGTCTCCCGCTTGAGCACCGTCTCGAAATACTGCTCCACCGGGAATTTCAGCTCAAAGCACAATAGCGCCCGGGGGCAGGGCAGGCCGTCATCCACCGTGCGGCAGTAGCCAAAGGTGACCTCGCCGCCCAGCTGGGGGCAGCGCAGCTCCACGTGATCAAAGACGTCGTAGGACATGGGCGCGCCTCGGTAAAAGAAAGAGGGAGACCCACGGCGGGCCTCCCTCTTGATACCACAAATTACCCTATCTTGGGCAGGTCTTTGATGGCCTCCAAGGCGCGTTCGATCTCCTCCTGGGGCAACTCGTAGCGGGTGAGATTGCCCGACAGGAAGGCGTCGTAGGCCGCCAGGTCCACCAGCCCGTGGCCAGACCAGTTGAAGAGGATGGTCTTTTCCTTGCCCTCTTGCTTGGCCTGCTCGGCCGCGGCGATCACCGCGGCGATGGCGTGGTTGGTCTCCGGCGCGGGAATGAAACCCTCGGTGCGGGCAAAGGAGACCCCGGCGTTGAAGGTGGCAATCTGGTCAAAGGCCTGGGGCTCCACCAGGCCCTGGGTTACCGCGTGGCTCACCATGGGGGCCATGCCGTGGTAGCGCAGACCGCCGGCGTGGATGGGTGCGGGTACGAAGTTGTGCCCCAGGGTGTGCATGGGTAGCAGCGGGGTCATGTGGTTGTTGTCGCCGAAGTCATAGGCATAGGGGCCCTTGGTCATGGTGGGGCAGGAGGTCGGCTCGGCCGCGATAACCTGCACCTCTTTGCCGGCGATCTTGTCGGCGATGAAGGGGAAGGCCAGGCCGGCGAAGTTGGACCCGCCGCCAGCGCAACCGATGACCACGTCGGGGTACTCGCCCAGGGCGTCCATCTGCAGCTTGGCCTCCTGGCCGATCACCGTCTGGTGCAGCATCACGTGGTTGAGCACCGAACCCAGGGAGTAGCGGGTGTCGTCGCGGGCCAGGGCCATCTCCACCGCCTCGGAGATGGCGATACCCAGGCTGCCGGGGCTGTCGGGGTTTTCGGCCAGAACCTTGCGCCCCGCCTCGGTGGTGTCGGTGGGCGAGGCCACGCAGTCGGCCCCCCAGGTCATCATCATCAGGCGGCGATAGGGCTTTTGTTGGAACGAGACCTTGACCATGTAGACATGGCACTCGATGTCGAACAACTGGCAGGCGAACGACAGGGCCGAACCCCACTGGCCGGCGCCGGTCTCGGTGGTGATGCGGTTGATACCGAAGACCTTGTTGTAGTAGGCCTGGGGCACCGCGGTGTTGGGCTTGTGCGAGCCGGGAGGTGAGACGCCTTCATTCTTGAAGTATATCTTCACCGGCGCGTCGAGCATCTTCTCCAGGCCGTCGGCCCGGTACAGGGGGCTGGGTCGCCATATCTTGTAGATGCCCAGGACCTCCTCGGGGATGTCCACCCAGCGTTCCCCGGTCATCTCCTGTTCCACCAGGTTCATGGGAAAGATGTTGCCCATGTGCTCGACAAAAGAATCGTCCGGCGGCTGGCCGGTAGCCGGATTCAGGGGCGGGGGCATGGGAGTGGGAAAGTCAGCGTTGAGGTTGTACCACTGTTTGGGCAGGAACTCTTCACCGAGAAACACCTTCTTCTGGGCCATTACTTGTCCTCCTTCAAGCCAAAGGATCGCTAGGTCTGGAAACCCCAAAACCCCCTGCCGGGGGCTAACTTTTTTCTTGCAAGTTCAGCCGCGTTTGTCGGCGCCGTGAGCACCCGCCCTGTCCGCCGACACCCGCAACCCACGGTGTACCGCACCACCGCCTCGCCTCCGGGCCGACAGGTTCGGTGGACAGCGGTGGCTGGTTACCGCTTGGGGCTGCGCAATAATGTTTGCGGAGAGGCTAATAATTACCATGCCTTTACGATATGGATGAGGTACCCAAAAACAGTAGCAACCTGCTTGTCTTTTTGTCAATCGGGTGGGTGAATTTTCTAGGGCGCTTTGTCCGGTGGCCGTGGCCACGATGCGCTTTACCTGGATGGCCGGCTGGGCTAACATGGCCCGAGACAACCCAAGAGCCGATGCCAAGAGTGTGACCATGGTTTTGGATTCCATCGACAGTTTGCAGCAGGGCCTTGACCGGCAGGGATACGTGTCCGACCGCGCCCTGGCCACCGTGGTCTACCTGGCCCACGCCCTGCAAAAGCCCCTCTTGCTGGAGGGTGAGCCCGGGGTGGGCAAGACCGAGTTGGCCGTGGTCCTGGCCCGGCTGCTGGACACCGAATTGATACGCTTGCAGTGCTACGAGGGGCTCGACGCCCCGGCCGCCTTGTACGAGTGGAACTACCCCAAGCAACTGCTCACCATCCGTATGATGGAGAGTACCGCCCGCGGAGCCGCCGAGCCGGCCCCGGAGATATTCAGCCGGGAGTTTCTCATCGAGCGCCCCTTGCTGGCGGCCATCGGGGGCGCCGGGAGCAAGCCGCCGGTGCTGCTCATCGACGAGCTGGACCGGGCCGACGAGGAGTTCGAGGCCTTTTTGCTGGAGTTCCTCGGCGACTTCCAGATATCGATTCCCGAGGTAGGCACCATCAAGGCGGTCCAGCCGCCCCTGGTGGTGCTCACCTCCAACCGCACCCGTGACGTACACGACGCCCTCAAACGCCGCTGCCTCTATCACTGGATCGACCTGCCGGAGTTTGACAAGGAGTTGGCCATCGTGCGGGCCCGGGTGCCCGAGGCCGGGGAATCACTGGCCCGGCAGGTGACCGCCTTCATGGGCCGCATCCGCGACGGCGACCTGCTCAAGCGACCCGGGGTGAGTGAGACCCTGGACTGGGCCCGGGCCCTGCTGGTCATGGGCGCCACCGGCCTGGACCCGGAGACCGTGGACTCCACCCTGGGTTGCATCTTCAAGTACCAGGAAGACTTGCAGCGCTTCAAGGAGCAGGAGTTCAATAGCGCCGAGGCCAAGGCCGCCTTTATCGCCGCCTGCGCCGGGGTGGAGCTGGACTAGCTGTTGCTGTCAAACAGGTTGTTCACTCATTTTAGTCTGGAGACGGGTGGTTTGTGGTTTTCGGTTTAAGGTGCGATGCGGCCTCTGCTTGTTGTAGAAATTGAGCCAGGGTTTTAGGTGTGCCTGGCGCTCCCGGGATGACTCGTAGGCTTGGCTGTAAGCCTATTCCTTGATGCTGGTCTGGATGAACCGCCCTGCCTGGCCGTCAGCTCTGGGGGTATAGAGTCGAGTACGCACATGCCGCGCCCCAAGGCTCTGAAGATTGGTTTGGCAAAGCTGCGACTGGTAGCCAACTGCCATTAGGTATTCCCAGCCGGCACCCCTCTGGCGCCGGGAGCGGGCACCGGTGATCCGGTGACTCACCCCGTCTATCCGTCCCAATTTTTCGATATCCTAATTAAAGAGAAGGACAAGCAAAGCCTCAAGCAGGTCGCTGCTTGATCAACGAGGGATGGCCGATGGTTATACACCACGTGACGGGACGTGGACATGAGAAAATGTGGGGTAATAATCGGGAAGCAGCCTGACAGCCATGACCTAAACTGACAATCGGCCCCCATAAGGACCAAATGTTAGACCAATTAGTGGCTACTATAGTTAAAGCTCTTATGATTTGATACCCATGGGATCACCTCAGGGCTCTGCATTAAGAAGCTTTACTCGCATATTTTTGGCCTTGTACTTCTCAACACGTTGTTCCCCTTCAAGGGTGGCGAGACCTCTCATGACCCTTTTGCGGAATGTCGAAAATGGTTTCCCGCGAGTTCGCACGCCCACTTCTTTGAGAACGCGAGAAGTCAACGAATCTGTAGTGCAAGAATAATTTGGGCATTTTGACAGTGCCTGGATGATAGCGTTTTTGATTTCATTTGCACTAATCTCTGAGGGGCGACGGCTAGGTCCCAAGGAACCACTACGGGTATTCTTGGATGAAGATATACCAGTTTGATATACCTTGTCGGTTTTCCTCGTTGGACCATTTGCAACTTCATCAATTTCAGCCTCGTCGATTTTGGTGGAGTGCAGGTCTTCTTTGGCTATTACGCCGGGTAAGATACCTCGCTCCTCAAGAAGTAACCAAAGTTCTCTCAACGCAGTCTCTTTGTTTGAGTAGAAAGCGGACTCTCTAACCCGAAAAAATTCCCAGCCGCAGCGCTCCAGTTGTCGCTGCCGTTGCATATCCGCCTCATAGTGGTCAACTCCGTGCCATACGTCACCATCGCACTCAATTGCTAGCTGACGTGTACCTTCTTGTACTACAAGGTCAATTCTTTTACCCGCAAACTCATACTGTGGAATGACTTCATACTCCCTTCTCATCAGCTCCAAGGCAACGTCAACTTCGAACCAGCTTTCAAATGGGGCGGGTGGTTTGACGACTGACCGGTTATCTTGTACGGCCCTACGTTCCAACTCGTCTTTGTCGATACCTGCAATCTCCTGAGGCTTTGTGTTTTCGAAGAATTCTAGTAGTCGCCGCCGAAGACATGATTCGCTTAGGTCATTAGTCGTCACGGAATGGAAGAGAATCATCATATCGCGGGCGCGACTTGCCGCAACATTGAAGCGTCTCTCGTCCCCCGGTTTTGTGAGCGAACCTATCCTTTCGTTGGGGGCGGCGACCATTGACAGCAACATGATGTCGCGCTCGTCGCCCTGAAAACTATAAGGAGTTCCGCAGATAATACGCCTCTGTTCCATCTCTTCGGCGCCCAACCTCTCAAGTAATTGCCCCTCAATCAAGCCTGCTTGTGCTTGGCCCTGGAGAACAACAACACCTATCGTCTTGTCTGAATACCGATTATCTTCACATAACTCGACGATCTTTGCGACAACGGCGTCGGCTTCCGGTTGGTTGATCACACGGTCGTTTTTTCCTTCTCGATAACCGCCACTTACGAAAACGTGCTCAAGCGGTGTCAAACGGTCTGCTCCGTACTGTCGCAATGGAATTAACGGCGTATCGGAATAGCAAAGATCGTTGCTAAAGCGTATGATTTCTGGCATGCAGCGGAAATGCTCGCGCAAAGTAATTCGCTGGGTTCCATACCTTAGTTTCCCATGATCGAACAGGCTTGCGTCAAGATGAAAGGAATCCTTGTGGTCAAAGTCATATAGGAACTGCTCCATCAACTGAAATACAGCATTATTGTCGATAAACCCTGCTTCGGGGCTAATCTGCTTGTCGTCCCCTACGATCAGAATTTTCTTGCCCAGATAAAAAAGCGGAAGCGCTTCGACACCGCATTGTGAAGCCTCGTCAACGATGATGACATCAAATATCCCC
>JAMOVV010000064.1 GCA_027067385.1 Desulfarculaceae bacterium | reverse complement strand
GGGGTGTCCTTGCAAAAGACCACCCCCTTGCCCAGCTTGTTCTCGGCAAAGTCGGCCATGAACTTGATCACCTCGGGCTTGGTCTTGGGCCCGGGAATGATCTCCAGGAGCTTCATGTAACGGGGAGGGTTGAAGAAATGGGTGCCGAGGAAGTGCTCCTGAAACTCGTCGGACAGGTGCTGGCTCATGGCCGCCACCGAGATACCGCTGGTGTTGGTGGTCACCAGGGCCTCGGGCTTGCGAACCTTTTCCACCCGCGCCAATAGGTCCTTTTTGATGTCCAGCAGCTCTACCACCACTTCCACGATCCAGTCGCACTCGGCCAGCAGATCGAAGTCGTCCTCCAGGTTGCCGGTGGTGATCAGCTCGGCAAACTCGGGAATGAAAAATGACGCCGGCTTGGACTTGAGGGCGCCCTTGAGCCCGTTTTCGGCAAAGTAGTTGCGAAAGGTCTTGCTGTCTTCGCTAACGCCTTTCTTGGCCAGGGCCTCGGGCATCTTGGGCGGCACTATGTCCAGCAGCACCGTCTCCAGGCCCACGTTGGCCATATGCGCGGCAATGGTGGCGCCCATGACGCCAGCGCCGATAACACCCACTTTCTTGATCTTTTGCGCCATGCTGGAAAACCTCCTTGACCCGGCTAACGGTGGCGGCCCAGGTAATTGAATGATTAATCATTCATGTCGAGCGGTCTAAAAATGCGCCTCTTGGCATTCATTCTAAACCAAAATCATTCAATATGAATGAACTATCATTCAGTTTTTTTGAAACTAGCATGCTCGCCGGTGGGTGTCAAACCTTATTTTAAGGTCGGGCTGAATATTTTTTACCGTTTCCCGGGGGTGCGGGAATTGCCCAAGCGGGGCCGTGGCGCTCGGGGTGCCAGTTTCTGGTTGATGGTGGTTCCTGTCGGGCGGGGTGGTGGCGGCTGCCAAAAAACGTTGTCTTTTTACTGTCTTCGTGTTACTAAGGGTTGCGAGGGGAGGCCCATATAACCCTTTAGTCACCTTTCGTGCCGGTGGGCAGCCGACCTTGGGGCGAGTGGGTGTTGGGTGGCGGGCCGGGCTGGCGTGACGGGGGCGTAGGTGGTCACCGACCCGGTGGGGGGCAGATCCCCGACCCCGGGCACAGGGGGGAGGCCGGGCCGGTGTGAAGGGGGCGTAGGTGGTCATCGATCCGGTGGGTAGTATGAGTCCCCGGAGACGGGGTTACACCCGCTCAAAGGGCAGGGGAGCTGTTAATTAGAGGGAGACGGCACGTCGGATGCGAACTTGGCTCCTAACGCTTGTGGTACTTGGCGCGATTCTAAACCCCTTGCTTGCCGGCGCCAGCCCCGACATTCCCAAGGCGTCAACCCTGGCGCTGGCGCTCCACCAGGACACGCCCAGCCGGTTGATGTTTTGCTACCAGGGACGCATCTCAGCGCCCCGCCTGTTGGTGGTGGATAAATCGCGCCAGAGGATTATGGTCTTCCGCTATCTCGGCGAGATGGTGCTGGAATACGAGTTTCCCTGCGCCACGGGCGAGACCGCCGGCGACAAGGTCAAGTCCGGGGACCAACGCACCCCCGAAGGTATCTACTTCACCACCCACCGCTACCGCGACCGCAAGGTAACCATCTTTGGCGACCGGGCCCTGCACATCAACTACCCCAACCCCTTTGACCGCCGGGAAGGCCGCCAGGGCAACGGCATCTACATCCACGGCACCAACCGGCCCCTGCGGCCCCGTTCCTCCAATGGTTGCGTGGTGATGCGCAACGCCGACCTGGCGGTGATATCCCCCCTGGTCAAGGAGAACGTAACCCCGGTGGTGATGGTCGAGATGCTCTCCTGGCCCGGCCGGGAAGAGCGGGTGCAAAGCTGCAACCTGCTGGACAAGATAAACCTGGCCGCCCTGGACCGCGTCCCCCTGGCCCATGGCAGCGCGGTGTCGATAAAAGACTCGCTCGCCCCGCGCCGGCTGATCAAGGCCTACGCACCCCGCGTCGTCGGCCTGCGCCGCTTGCTGGGCACCAAGATAAAGGTAAAGACCAAGGGCCTGGCCCTGTTCGGCCTGGGCCGGCACTGGGTGCTCTTAGCCGAACAGGAATTGACCGGGCCCAAAGGCGTCACCCTGCAGGTAACCCGGCGCCTCAGCCTGGAAGGGCCGCAGGTGAAAACCGCCGTCCTGGTCCATGACCAGTGGGTGGTCAACAACGGCAAGTCTCTAAAGAGACTGGCCTCCTGGGCCCCGGCCCCGGTGGTGGTGGCGGCCAAGAAAACGCCCCCGGCCCCGGCGGCGGCCGCCAAGCCCGCCGCGTCCAAGACGGTTCGCCGGCCAGACCCCAAGGGGCAGGTCCGCGCCATGCTCAGCGGATGGCTAAAGGCCTGGCAAGGCAAACACCTTAAGCGCTATATTGGATATTATGCCTCGGACTTCCAGACCAAGGGCATGAACCGCCGGGCCTGGTACCGTCACAAGCGCTACCTGGCCAAGGTGTACAAGGTCATAAGGGTCAAGGCCAAAAAGATACGGGTGCGGGTGCGGGGCAAGCAGGCCACCGTGAAATTTGTGCAGTACTACCGTTCAGATTGGCACCGGGACGTGGGGCTGAAAACTCTGCGCCTGGTCTATCGCAAAGGCCGTTGGCAGATCACGTCCGAGAAGTGGCAACGTATAGGCCGCCCCATGCGGGCGTTGCGTGGTGACCCGGCCTCCTAGAGGCCAGTTTGGGGGACAGCGTGCCTTCACCTAGACTCGAGATACTGGTTATCAACCGAGCCGGACCGGTGAAAAACATGAAGATCAGGCCCTGGCTGATACGCCTGTTGATCTTGCTGTTCTTTCTCATGATGGCCGCCCTGGCCGTGGTGGGCTATTTCCTGTACCAACAACACCAGCGCTTTAGCGCCATCTCCAAGCTGGCGGTGGAGCTGCGCAAACAAAACGATTCCCTGGCCACCCAGGTGCACGAACTAAAGACCATGGCCGAATTGGCGCGACGCTCCAGCCAGGTCGAGCAGACCACCACCCCGCCCACCACGGTCACCACCACCACCGTTACCACCACTACGGCGGCCAAACCCACCACCACGGTCACCACCGCCGCGGCGGCCGGCCGCACCACCGAGACCGGTGAACCGGCGGTCTCTGACGCCGTGTCCATACGCATCGTGCGCCAAACCATCACCAACTCCCGCATCTCCGTTGTTTTCGACGTGGTTAACAAGAACCAAAGCGCCAAGCCGGTCACCGGTTACGTCACCACCATCGCCCGCGGCCAGCGGGCGGGCAAGCCTTGGATCGAGGCCTCGCCGGCCATGCGGCTATCTCCCCTGGGCCGCCCGCTCAATTACCGCCGCGGCGAGGCCTTCAGCGTGCAGCGCTACCGCCGCTTCCGCGCCAACTTCCAGGTGGCCGATAAAAAATTCAAGCGCTTGGAGTTTTTGCTCTACTCCCGCTCCGGAGACCTGATGTTGGTAAAGCTGGTGGACCTGACTAAGTCTCGACCCAGCGTGACACCCAGGCGTGCGCCCCGGGGGAACGAAGGGTGAGTGGCGCCCTCAAATTAATCGGTGGGCTTCTCTTTAGCCTGCTGCTCCTTTGCCCACCGCCGTCCGCGGCCGGCAAGGGCCCCAAGCGGCCCAGCCGCGACCACGTGGTCTACTTTGCCGGCACCCCCAACGAGCTCAACGTGTACCAGGTCTATGGCGCCCAGGACGGCAAGACCCTCATGCTCATCGGCGGCATCCAGGGCGATGAGCCGGGCGGGTTTCTCTCGGCCGACCTGTATACCGATATCTCCCTGGCCAAGGGCAACCTCATCGTGGTGCCCCGGGCCAACTTTTACTCCATAATTATGAACCACCGGGGACCCGACGGCGACATGAACCGCCAGTTCGGCGACCCGGTCACCGCCCGGCGGCACAAAAAAATCGTCAAGATCATCAAGAGCCTGATAGCCCAGGCCGACCTGCTGCTGAACCTGCACGACGGCTCGGGGTTCTACCGGCCCACCTGGGAAGGCCCCATGGCCAACCCGCGCCGCTACGGCCAGTCCATCATCGCCGACACCGACATATACCAATGCCCCGACGGCCGGGTACTGGACCTCAAAGCCATGGCCCTGCGGGTCTTGTCCCAGGTCAACGCCCGCATCGAGCAGCCGCGCTACCACATCTTGTTCAACAACCACCGCACCGCCTCGGCCGACTCCCTGCACAAAGAGCAACGCAAGAGTGCTACCTTTTACGCCCTCACCCATTGCCACGTGCCCGCCTTTGGCGTGGAGTCCTCCAAGTCCCTGCCCAGCACGGCCATGAAGATTCGCCACCACAACCTGGTGATCAACGCCTTTATGCGCGAGCTGGGCATTGTGCCGGAGAACCCGCCGGTAAAGCTCATCCGGCCGCTACTCAAGTACCTGGTCATCGGGGTCAACGACCAGATGCCCGTAGTGGTGCCCAAGGGCGCGTCCCTGCGGGTGAGTCCCGGCGACCGGGTCCAGGTGCTGCACATCGAGGCCAACTATGAGCGCGGCCTCACTTGCGACCTGCTGGGCATGGGCTCGATCAACGACCTGCGGCGGGCCTTTACCATCCGCAAGCCCTGCACCGTGGTGGTGCGCAAGGACCACCAGGAGATAGGACGGGTATCGATCCGCCCGTCCTCCCAACCCCGGACCGGGGGCCGGATGCGCTCGGCCATACTCTACTTCCTGGTGGATGTCGATGGCCAGCGCCGGGTGATCGCCAGCGGCCAAAAACTGCGCCTGGTGCGCGGCGATCGCCTCAAGCTGGTGGAACTGCTGAGCAATCTTCCCAACCCGTCCGCGATACAGGTCAACTTCAAGGGATTTGTGCCGCGCAACGCGCCCAACCAGGGAGAGGACCGCGGCCGCGTCATCGATACCGGCCGTGACCTGATGCGGCGATACTCGCGCTGCCCGGCCGGTACCCCCAAGGGGCACGAATGCTACCGGGTGGTGGCCACCCACCGGCGGCAACCCATCGGCAGCATGATGGTGGAGATAGCCCCGGCCCGGCTGCAATACCTGGTGCTGCGGCGCGGGGTCGGCCAGCCGCTGGTCTACAACCACGGCGACACCATCAAGGCCGGGGTGAACGAGCGGCTGGAGATAGTGGATATCAAGACCAATGTCTCCCACCCCGAGGAGCTGTCTTTGGCCCTGGCCTCGGGGAAACAGCGGATGCCCCTTACCGGCCAGGTTTTCAGCACCTCCAGCGCTTTTTTAAGCCGAGCGGCGCGTAAAAAACACCAGGGTTTGCGCCTGTTGGTGATGCGACAAAACCACACCATTGGACATGTGCGCTTGCAACTGGGAGGAGTACCCAATGCGGGACAATGACCTAACCATTCTGGCGCCCGGCACCTTTATACGTGGCAACTTGTTTAGTGAGAACATCCTGATTATCGAAGGTGGGGTAGAGGGCAATATCCGCGGCAACAAGGTGATCGTCAAGGAGCGCGGTTGGGTGCACGGCGACGTGCTGTGCCGTTCGTTGAGTATCGAGCCCGGCGGGGTGGTCGACGGTGCGGTAAAGGTAGAGTTCAGCGGGGAGCTCCTGTTGCCTTCCAACAACACCGACCGCGAGCTGCCCCAGGGCAAAGAAGATAAGAATAAAAGCCTACCCATCGTCGAGGACTTAGACGGCCAGTCCACCGACCCCGGGCTGGAGGGGGAGGATGTCCCTTCATAAGCAGGCCCGGCTGGTGGAGACCTTTATCGCCAGCGATGGATGCGAGATCGCCGAGGTTATCCACCCGGTACGCGACGGCACTGACTCGGGGGTGAGCCTGGCCAGGGCGGTGGTGGACCCCGGACAGGCCACCAAGGCGCATGTCCTTGATTTTGTAGAGATATACTACATCATCTCCGGCCGGGGCGTTATCCACCTAGATGGCCGGGCCGCCGAGGTGGGGCCGGAAGACTGCGTGTATATCCCAGCCGGCCGGCGGCAGTGGATCCAAAACACCGGGGACGAAGACCTGGTGTTTTTGTGCGTTTGCACCCCGGCCTACGACCCCCATGGCGACCACCCCGCCTGAACCATGGTATGCGACGCGGCCGGTCCGATCCCCAGGGCCGCCGCCGGGCCGGCGAGCGTAACCCCCACGGTTTTCAACCGATTTGACCAGAGACCAAGGAGTTGAGTAAATGCCCCAGGTTTTGATCGTCTACTACAGCCACGGCGGTAACACCAAGAAGATGGCCGGCGAGATCGCCCGCTCGGTGGAGGCGGCCGGCTGCCAGGTGCTGGTGAAAAAGGTCGATGAGGTGACCATGGACGAAGTGGCCCTGGCCGACGGGTTGCTAATCGGGTCACCCTGTTACTTTGGCAACATGGCCGGGCCCATGAAGGCCTTTATCGACGACTCCATCAAGCTCTTTGGCAAGGGCGAACTCGACGGCAAACCCGGCGGGGCCTTTTGTTCCACCGGCGGCATCGGCGGCCTGGGCGAGGTGGCCCTGCAGTCCATGGTCACCGCCATGATGATCCAGGGCATGGTGGTGCAGGGGGTGCGCAAGGGCGGCCACTACGGCCCCCTGGCCATCAACGAGCCGGACGAGCGTGTCCTGACCGAATGCCAAAACTATGGCCAGCGCTTTGCCGCCTTGGTGAAGAGGCTTGCCGGCTGACCTACCGCAGTGCCTTTTGGCCGAGGGCCTGGCCGGGGCCGAGTTGGCCCCGGGTGAGCCGCCGGCGGTGCTCATGGGCCAGGGCCGCGTGCTGGAGGTGGGACGGGCAGCCCTGGGCTCCGGGGCCCCGGTGCGCCGGCTTCCCGGGCTGTGGCTCACCCCGGCGCCCATGGACGCCCACGTGCACCTGCACTTGGGCGGCGAGGTGGCCGACAACCTGGCCGCCACCGCCAGCCACGGCATCGCCGCGGTGCGCGACCTGGGTCACAGCCCCCAGCGCTCCACCCCCCAGAGCCCGGACGGCCGGTGGCCCAAAGTCCTGGCCTCGGGCCCGGGGTTGGGTACGGCAGGGGAGGGTGGGTCTTGGCTGGCCGAGAAGCTGCGCGGGCCAGAGCAAATGGTCGAGGCGGTAAGGCGAAGGGCGGAAGCGGGCGCGGCGGTTATCAAAGTGTTTGCTTCGGGCCTGTTGGACTTTGAGCATCCAGGTGAGGTTCTACACCCCTTGGCCCTCACCCGGGCCGAGCTCCAGGCGGCGGTCGAGGCGGCGAAGGGGTTTGGGCTCAATGTGGCGGCCCACGTGAGCGGCGCCGACTCGGTGCGTGCAGCGGTGGAGGCCGGGGTGGTCACGGTGGAGCACGGGTACTTCATGGACCGGCCCTGCCTGGAGCTGATGGCCGAGCGCCAGGTGGTCTGGGTGCCGACCCTGGCCGCGGTCTTGGCCCACGCCCGAGACCCCCAAAAACGCCACCGCCCAGAGGTTCGCAGGAACCTTATGGCCATTGCCCAGGGCCAGATGCGGGCCATGGCCCTGGCCGAGAGCCTAGGGGTGGCCATGGCAGTGGGAACTGATGCTGGTTCGTATGGATTGAGGCACGGCGAGGCGTTGTATACAGAAATCAAGGCTTGGCTAAAGGCTAAAATATCGCCGTATACCGTATACAGTAGCGTGACTAAAATGTTTGCCAGTATGGGGGCTGGTGTGCAAAATATGGGATTAATTAGAAAATCGTCCCCGGCCTGCTTGTTAGCCGTGCCAGGGGACCCCACCCAGGACCCCACGCTCCTGGAGCAGACCAAGTGGCGGTCATTTTAGGCCGTTAAGAGTTCGCCAACTACGCCAGGGAGCTTAGGAGATGTTGCGGCGGGGGTAGTAGATCACAAAATCCTTGGTCAGGGCGGTGTAGCGGCGGTCGGTGATGGCGCGAACCGTGGTAAAAAAGCCCTTGAGGTTGTCAATGTCGCGCACCGCGATTTCCAGGTGCTGGGGATATTGGGCGTCTTCCATTACCGGGAGCATAAAATGACCTACCCGGCCCCGCCAGGCCAGGCCCAACCGCCGGGAAAGCTCCTGCACCTCCTGGTAGACCCGGCGGATCAGGTCGGTGCGCAAGATGGCGCAGGGCACGTTTATCAGGCACTCCATGAGCCCGGCCAAAAACCCCACCTGGCGTAGGGATTCTTCGCTGTGGCGGTGGCGCATCAGGGCCAAGGCGGTTTCATGCATACCGCCGTCTAGGGTAAAATGGGAGGGCATCTGGTAGCCTAGGCGGCGGCCAGCGGCCAGGTCCTGTTCCCGCTGGTGCTCGTAGAGAGCGGCTGAGCCCACGTGAACCTGGATCACGTGGGGCGTATGCCAATCGCCCCAGCGCAGGCGCAGCGGTTTTTGACAGATGATGTGTTCGTCCGGGTCTCGCGGCCCTGAGCCGCCGCGTCTGCCCTTGATGTCTATTACACGGCTCATATTGCCTCGGAGCAGTGGTCCTTGACCCTATCTCAAAGCCACCATATCAGAAACCAGGGGGCAAGCAAAGCCCGGGCCGTGCGCTGGCTCTTGGTGCTGCTGTTGTGCCTCGGCTGCCAGGCGGCCTGGGCGGGCGAGGCGCTCTTCGCTCCCCTGCGGGCGTATCTGGTGGGCACGGGGGTGGACCCCAGGGAGACCAGCCGGTGGTTGTCCTCGCCGCGGCTGCGCTTTGAGGCCCGCCGCCTGGCCGCCCTGCTGTCCAAGCCGGAGCGATCCCTGGACTACGGGCAATTCCTGGCCCAAAAGTCCATAGCCAGGGCGCGGCGGTTCAAATCCCGCTACCAGGGCCGCCTGTCGCAAACCCAGCGGGTAACCGGGGTGGCGCCCGAGGTGGTGGTGGCTATCCTGGCGGTGGAGTCCAACTTGGGCTCCTACACCGGGGACCACCTCGTCTTTAACATGCTGGCCTCCCAGGCGGTCTTGGACACCGCCGCCGCCCGGGCCAAGCTGCGCCGGGCCTGGCCGGTGAGCCAGCGAAAAGTCTTTAAAAAAGAGTCGTTTAAGGCCCGGCTGGCCAAGCGGGCCGCCTGGGCCCGCCAGGAGCTGCTGGCCTTGATCCGCCTGGCGGACAAGGCCAGGGTGTCGCCTTTTTCCTATCGCGGGTCTCTGGCCGGGGCCATGGGCATGTGCCAGTTCGTGCCCTCGAGCCTGGAGCGCTTTGGGGCCGACGCCAACCAAGACGGCCGGGTGGACCTGCACCGGCCCCACGACGCCATCTTGAGCGTGGCCACCTACCTCAAGGCCCACGGTTGGCGTCGTGGTATCAGCCAACGTGAGATGGCCACGGTTCTTTACAGCTATAACCGCTCGCGTATCTACGGCCGCACGGTGCTCTCCCTGGCCGCGAGGCTCAAATGAACCGCCGCGGCATAGCCCAGGTATACCCCTCGGCCGCGGCCCGCGACCAGGCCCTGTGGCACATGTGCGCCGGCGAGCCTGGCGGCCTGTTGCATCCGCCGCCGGTGTTCACCAGCGAGGAACTGCTCACCACCCTGGTCGACCGCTTGGATCTGCCCGGGGGAGTGGCCCTGACGCCCTTGGCCGGGGCCTTGCTGGTGGACTCGATACTGCAAACATCACCTGATATAACCAATAGTTACGCCGGACTGGCCCTGGGGTGGCGGCTGCCGTCGCGCCTGTGGCGCCTAATCGTGGAGGTCAAGGCGGCCGGCCTGGACCCCGACGCCTTGGCCGGGCTCCCCGGATCGGGAATCCAGGCCCTGGCCCGGCTCATGGAGCGCTACAATCGCCGCCTGCGCGACCAGGGGCTCTTGGACCAGGCCGACCGCCTGGCTCGGCTGGAGCGGATGCTGGCCCGGGGCGAGCGGCCGCGGGCCATGGCCGGCTGGAACGAGCTGCAGGTGCGCGAGGTGCTGTGGCTGCGCACTCTGGACCTGCGACTCTTGCGGGCGATTAGCCGTGAAGTTCCGGTATCCATTAGCCTTTTCATGGTCCCCCCGGCCGAGAGCATGCTCAGCCCCCTGGCGGGTTTACTGGAAAAGACCTGCTCGGCCCTGGAGAGCGACCCCCTGGAGAGGCTGGAGGTAGCTTGGCTGGACATGGCCCAGGAGGGCGGGCCGCTCACTGATCTGGCCATGGGGTTCATGTCCCCTGGCAAGCGCCTGGTTTGTCCTGAGGACCAGTTAAGCCTGGATCGCTACCCCGGGCGCTACGGCGAGGTGGAGGCCATGGCGCGCCGCGCCTTGGCCGCGTTGGACCGCGGGGTGGAGCCTCACGATATTGCTCTGGTATTTCCAGATGTTGAGCTGTACGGCCAGATGGCGGCCGACGTGGCGGGTCGCCTGGGGCTGCCCTTGGCCCTGGGCGGCGGAGCTCCCCTGGGCCGTAGCGCCCTGGTGCGCGACTTTCTGGCTCTGCTGCGCCTGCCGCTGGTGGACTTTGCCCGGGAGGAGCTGGCCCGGGTCCTGGAGTCGCCATACTTGGCCGGTCCCCTGGGGCGCTTGGCCGGGGCGGAGGTTCCGGTCGGGGTGGCGCGCCGCTTGGCCCAGGCCGGGTACGTGGACCACCGCGAGCAACCGGCGGACCGTCGCCTGGAGCGCGCCGCCCGCTCCCGCCGCTCCCGGGCCGGCGAGTTCGACGCGCTGCGGCGCCTGGTCCAGGCGCTGCGACGGCGGCTCACCCGCCTGGGGCTAGACGGTCGGCCCCGCACCCCGGCCGGCATGGCCGGCAGCATCAGGCAAATGCTCAAAGAGCTGGATATGTCCCTGGACCTGGTGGGCCGACCGGCCGGGCCGGGCTTTGAGCCCGTGGTGGCCACCGATATCAAGGCCCTGGGGCAACTATCTGACGCGATTGATCAATTCAACCAAGCCGCCATCCAGGCCGGCCATGACCAATCCGCGCCGCCGGGCCGCTTGCTGGCCATGCTGGAGGATCATCTTGGCGACAAGGCGCTGTCCATCCCGCGGGCCCAGCCGCACGGGGTGCGGGTGCTGCGCCTGGACCAGGCCTTGGGCTTGCGGCCTCGGGTGCTCTTGGTCGGCGGCCTGAACCAGGGCGAGTTTCCCCGGCGGCCGGCCGGAC
>JAMOVV010000063.1 GCA_027067385.1 Desulfarculaceae bacterium | reverse complement strand
CGCCGGCTCCGGCCGCCGCGCCGGCGGCACCGGCCGCCCTGGCGGCCGAGGAGGCGTAGACCCCGCTGCGCGCGGCCACCTTGCGCTCCAGGCGGGTGAGCGCGCTCTCCAGGGTGCGTTCCTGGCGTACCCTGGCCTCCAGGCGCTTGAGCTTGCGGTCCAGCAGCCGCTCCTGGCGGCGCAGGTCCTGGGCCGGGCGCTTGGGTTTCAGCTTCTTGGCCTTCAGCTTCTTGCTGCCGATGGCCTCCTTGGGCTTGGGGCTGGGCTTGGGCCGGGTGCGCACCCGGGGCTTGGGGCGCGGCTGGGGCTTTACCGCCGCGGGCCGGGCCGCGGGTTTGGGGGCGGCCGGCGGCGCCGCGGCCCGTGGCGGTGCCAGGCGCGGCGCTCCCACCAGGTTCACCCGGTAGACCGGCGCGAAGCTCTGGCGGCGGCTCTTGCCCAGGCCGGGCCAGAGGATGATGAAAAGCGCCAGCAAAAGGTGCAGCCCCAGGCTGAGCAAAAGGCCCCAGCCCACCTGCTCGCCGTCGTGTCCCAACATTCCCGCCGCGGCCAGCCTCAAGACTTGCGCTTCTTCTTCTTGGGGGCGGTCACCTTCTCCGGCTCGGTGACCATGCCCAGGTTCTCCACCCCGGCCTTGCGGGTCTGGGCCAGTACCTTGACCACCACCCCGTAGGGCACCTCGCGGTCGGCCCGCAGGTAGACCCGGGTGCCCGGCTTGCGGGCCAGGATGTTCTTGAGTTTGGCGTCCAGCCCCTCCAGGGGCACCTGGAACTCGTCCAGGTAGATGCGCCCGTCGCGGGTGACGCTCAGGATCAACAGCTCGTCGCTTTGCTTCAGGGCCCCGCTGTCGGTCTCGGGCAGCTTCACGTCCAGGCCCTGGACCATCATGGGCGCGGTCACCATGAAGATGATGAGCAGCACCAGCATGACGTCCACCAGGGGCACCACGTTGATCTCGCCCATGAAGCGATTCTTGCCGGTGTTGACGCCGGCCACCTTGCCGTCCTCCCTAGGCGCCCACGCCGGCGGGGCGTACCGCCTCCACCGCCGGGCCCTGGCGCCGCATGAGGTCGCGCTCCACCAGGTTCAGAAAGTCCTGGATGAAGGAGTCCATCTCCGCCTCCAGCACCTGGATGCGCCGGTTGAAGTGGTTGTAGAACACCACCGCGGGGATGGCCGCGAAGAGGCCGGTGGCGGTGGCCACCAGGGCCTCGGCGATGCCCGGCGCCACCGTGGCCAGGTTGGCGGATTTGGCGGCGCCGATGGAGCGGAAGGCGTCCATGATGCCCCAGACGGTGCCGAATAGTCCGATGAAGGGCGCGGTGTTGGCGCAGGTGGCCAGGAAGGTGACCAGCCGGGCCAGGCGGGTGGTCTCGGCGGCCTGGCCCCGGCTCAGGGCCCGCCGCAGGTTGTCCATCACCCCCGGCGGCAGGCCGCCGTCGGCCAGGCGCATGACCTTGGCCAGCTCGCTGTAGCCCAGCAAAAAGACGTTGGCCAGAGGACTGGCCGGAAGCTGCTTGGCCCGGGTGTAGGCCTCGGACAGCGAGTTGGCCCGCCAGAACATGGCGTTGAACTCGCGGTTCTGGCGCTGGGCCTCCCAGATCACCTTGAATTTGGTGAGGATGACCGCCCAGGTCAGGATGGAGAAGATCACCAGCACCAGGAGCACGAACTGCACCACCAGCCCGGCGCTTGTGACCATATCCCAGATTTCGTTGCCACCGTTGCCAAACGGCGTCTGGGCCAGGGGGGCCGGTGCCGCCAGTGCCACCCCCTCCAAGATCCTCATCGCCCCGCCGAAGATCGAATCAAGCATTGATACCCAATATATTGTTGTTTTAAAGGCGCATTATCCCATTATCTTGGGGTCACTATGCCGTACCCCAGGCCATAAGTCAAGCGCCCCAGGGCATTTTTCCCGCCCGGCCTCTCCTGCGGCCCGGGGACGACAAATCCTTGACTAACCCCCATAGGCAATGGAATATTTACCACAAGTCCCTTGTGAAAACCTATTTTCAATGCTGAACTTCTGCCTGCCCGGGGAGAGGGAGACCAGATGGCGGCTGAAAGGCCCCCGGAGGATTCCTCGCCGGATTCCACGGTTCCCCGTTTGCTGGCGCGTCCCGGCACGAACTTGCTTATCAAGGTTCCGGGTTTTTCCAACTACCTGCCCAGCCGCCTGGTGGGTGGGCAGCCCGGTCAGTGTCTTGTGGCCACCTGTCCCGGGGCGCTTTTCACCGTTGGCGGTCTGGGGCCGGAGATTGAGCTCACGGTGAGCTTCCTGGAGGGGGGGCGAATCTTTGGTTTTCGTAGCCCGGTCCTGGGGCGCTACCATAACGGGGGTTTGCGCTTCATCTTCCTGGAGTATCCCCGCCAGGTGGAGACCATGGATATCAGGCGCTACCCGCGGATTGCCTGCAGCCTGCCGGCGCGTTTGTGGGCCGACGGGCAGGAGCTGCCGGCGGTGGTGATAGACCTCAGTCTGGGAGGGGCCGGGGTGGTGAGCAAGACGGGGGAGGGGTTTCCCCCCGAGCTCGGCGTCGAGGCCGCGGTATGGTTGCGTTGCCGCCTGCCGGGGGAGCGGAAACCCCAGGAGTTGGCCGGGGTGGTACGCAGCCTGGTGTGCCAGGATGGCTGGCTGCGGGTGGGTATGGAGTTCACCTCTCCCGAGGGTGAGGGGCCGGCGGCGGTACGGGGCTACCTGGAGCGGGTGGGGCAGTACGTGCAGGCGGCGGGGAGTTTGCCGTTTTCCCTTTAGTGGGTGGGGTGGTGGTTCAGCGTGA
>JAMOVV010000062.1 GCA_027067385.1 Desulfarculaceae bacterium | reverse complement strand
GGCCATCACCGCGCCCACCGGCACCTCGCCCCGGCGTCCCGCCCGCCGGGCCAGGGTGAGCGCACGCGCCATGAAACGCTGATCGGCCTGGGTCCACGCAGTCATCGAGGCAAATTACCACGCCGCGTGCCCGCCGGCAAGAAATCGCCTTGACAGCCGTTCGGACCCGCGCCAGCATGAACTCGAAATACGCATTGTTTATCCCTTTCGCATGCCTCAAGGAGAACGTTCATGAAGATCAAGATGCTCAAGGCGGCCGTCATGCTGGCCTGCCTGCTTTTTGCCGCCAGCGCCGGGGCCGCCACCAAGGTGGTGCGCTACGGCAAGGGCTACCGCTTCCAACAAAACGGCTGGGTCTACCTGCACATCGAGGGCAAGCCCTATGAGCGCGGCTTCCAGCACGGCTACCTGGCCGCGCCCGAGCTCAAGGAGGTGATGCGCTCCCTGGAGTTCCTCACCTACTTCGACACCGGCAAGCACTGGTCCTTCTTCCGGGACGCGGCCGAGAAGCTCTGGGCACGCTTCGTGGACCCCGAATACCTGGAGGAGATGAAGGGCATCGCCGCCGGGGCCCGCAAGGCCGGGCTCAACCTCACCTGGCAGGACATCCTGGCCTGGAACGGACATGAGGAGCTCACCGACTACTGGTGGCCCCAGGCCATGGTCAAATACCGCTACCTGCCCCGCATCACCGCCCCCAAGGACCATTGCAGCGGCTTCATCGCCGTGGGCAAGGCCACCGCCGACGGCGGCGTGGTCATGGCCCACAACTCCTGGGACAACTTCGAGTGGGGCCAGTTCATGAACTACATCCTGGACATCAAGCCCGAGCGCGGCCACCGCATGTTCATGCAGTCCCTGCCGGGCTACATCGACTCCATGACCGACTTCTTCGTCACCGACGCCGGCCTCATGGGCACCGAGACCACCATCGGCGGGTTCTCCATGTACGACCCCAACGAGGTGCCCGAGTTCCTGCGCGTGCGCAGGGCCATGCAGTACGCCGACAACCTGGACCAGTTCATCCGGCTCATGCGCAAGAAGAACAACGGCGGCTACGCCAACTCCTGGCTGCTGGCCGACTACCGCCGCGGCGAGATCATGCGCTTCGAACTGGGGCTCAAGTTCAGCAACGTGCAGCGCACCAAAAGCGGCTACTTCATCGGCTTCAACGCGCCCCTGGACCCGCGCATCCGCAACCTGGAGTGCAGCGACACCGGCTACGCCGACATCCGCCGCCACCAGGGCGGCCGCCAGGTGCGGCTCACCCAGCTCATGCGCAAGTACTACGGCAAGATCGACGTGGAGATCGCCAAGAAGATCCTGGCCGACCACTACGACGTGTACCTCAACAAGCCGAACCATCCCTGCTCGCGCACCGTGGACGGCCACTACGAGCTGGACGACCGCCGTTTCATGAGCGACCCCAGCCGGCCCAAGCCCTACCGCCCCCGGGGCACGGTGGACGGCAAGGTGATGGACAGCAAGCTGGCCAAGGCCATGAGCTTCTGGGCCCGCTTCGGCAACTCCTCGGGCATGCCCTTCGACGCCGAGAAGTTCCTGGCCGAGCACATCCAGTGGGAATACCTGAAGGGATATCTCAAGAGCCGCCCCTCCCAGCCCTGGACCCTGTTCCGGGCCGGGCAGCCGGGGCCGGGCAAGTAGCCCGCCCCTCACCAAAAAGCATCAGGGCCGTCCCCGCCGGGGGCGGCCCTGATGCTTTGCCGGGGCATGCCGGCTCAGGCCATGAGGTTCAGGGGATTCATCCGCACCGAAAGCGGCGGCGGGCCGGAGGCGGACTGGGGCGGGGGAAAGAGCCCGGCCGATTGGGCAGCGGACCCGCTCCGGTCCGGCTCCCCGCCGATCCGGCCCGCCTGCCCTTGGTCACGGGCGCCGGCGGCCTTCTGCTCGCCGGCCAGGCGGGCCTCCTCCTGGCGTTGGCGGGCCAGCTCGGCCCGGGCCTTCTGCTCCATCTGGGCGGCCTGGGCCGCCACCTGACGGTCCTGGGGCGAGGGCTGGGCCGGGGCCAGGGCGGCGCGCTTGATGGCCTGGGCCTTGCGGATGGTGGCCTCGGGGCTGGATGCCTCCGAGGTGTCGATGGACACCTCGCCGCCCACCGCGTAGTGCCTGCCGTCGGGGCCGGTGCGGTACTGGTAGCGCGCCCCGCCGCGCACGTAGCGCCCGCCGGCGGCCTTGTGGGCCTGCTCGTGGGCCCGCACCTGGCGGTCGCGCTGCTGGAGCCTCTGCAATTCGGCCAGCTCCTGGCGGCTCAGCCCCCGTCCGTTGCTGGCCTTCCTGCCGCCGGAGGCCGTGGCGTCCTGCGACTCCTGACCAGCAGCCTGCCCAGAGGGATCCTTCTGCCCCCCCTGCCCCCCTTGATCCTCGCGGGGAGCGGCCTCGCTGGGCTGGCTGGCCCTGGCGGTGGCGTCCGGCACCGCCGGCGACGGGCCGCCCGCCTGGGCCTGGGGCTCTGCCGCGGCGCCCTGCCGGGACGGCGCAGCCTCGACCGCGGCGGCCTCCTGGGACCGGGCCAGCGGCGGCACCAGGGGGTGATCCCAAACGCTTCCTATGGGGCTGATGATGGCCACGGCCACGCCTGCCTCCTCGTACCAGGGACGGCACACCCATCCCTATACGAATCATCGGCAGGCGCGGCCGGTTTCTTGAATTATTTTCCCGGCCCCAGGGTGAGTTCCGCCCGCGAACCGGGCTTCAGGTAGCGCCGGGCCAGCTCCAGGATCCGCGCCGCCCGTACCGCCTCCAGATCGGCCGGTTGCTTGCGGTAGTAGTCCCAACCCCGGCCCAGGTACTGGTCCACG
>JAMOVV010000061.1 GCA_027067385.1 Desulfarculaceae bacterium | reverse complement strand
GATCCGGGTCACCCGACGGGAGGGGCGCATCATAAAAGAGGACCTGGGCGGCTGCCGCTTCGTGGACCTGGTGGGGGAGCACGGATGGTAGGGCGTCTGCGGCTGGTGAGCGTCATCGGGGCCGGCTCGGCCCCGGAGCCGGTGTTGGCCCAGGCCAGGGAGGTGGGACGCCTTTTGGCCCGGCGGGGTTTCGGGCTGGTCTGCGGCGGGCGCGGCGGGGTGATGGCCGCGGCCTGCCAGGGCGCGGCGGGAGCCGGCGGGCTCACGGTGGGCATCCTGCCCGGCACCTCGCCGGCCGAGGCCAACCCCCACGTGCGGCTGGCGCTGCCCACCGGTCTGGGCCAGGGGCGCAATCTGCTGGTGGTGCTGGCCGGGGAGGGGGCCATCGCCATCAGCGGCGGGGCCGGGACGCTGTCTGAGATCGGCCACGCCCTGAAGCAGGGGCGGCCGGTGGTGGGGCTGGGTTCCTGGGAAGTGCCCGGAGTGGTCCCGGCGGCCGACCCGGCCCAGGCGGTGGAACTCCTGCTGGCCCGGCTGGAGCCGCCCCCCGCCCCTTGACCCTGCCGGTGTGGCTGGTATCTTCCTGGCGGCCCCGCTGTCCGTGGCAGGCAGGCGGGGCTGAAAAATGGGTTGACCCGGCGGGGCCGGGCCGATTAGAACCAAAAAAATTTTGCCACGGCCCTGGGGCCGCGGCCCTTTACGGGAGGACACACCTTGGCCCTCATAGTCGTAGACCATCCCCTCATCCGCCACAAGCTGGGCATCCTGCGCCGGCACGACCTGAGCACCAGCAGCTTCAGGGCCCTGGCCACCGAGATCAGCCGGCTTTTGACCTACGAGGCCACCAAGGACCTTTCCACCGAGCCCAAGACCATTCAGGGCTGGGCCGGTCCGGTGGAGGTGGAGGAGATCAAGGGCAAGAAGGTCACCGTGGTGCCGGTGCTGCGGGCCGGCCTGGGCATGATGGACGGGGTGTTGGACATGATCCCCGGCGCCAAGGTGAGCGTGGTGGGCTTTTACCGCGACGAGCAGACCCTTCAGCCGGTGCAGTACTATGTGAAGCTGGCCAACCAGATCGATCAGCGCCTGGCGCTGATCCTGGACCCCATGCTGGCCACCGGCGGCACGCTCATCGGCACCATCGACCTCTTGAAGAAGGCCGGCTGCCCCACCATCCGGGGGCTTTTTTTGGTGGCCGCGCCCGAGGGGGTCGAGAGGGTGCAAAAGGCCCATCCCGACGTGGACATCTACGCCGCCGCCCTGGACGAGCGCCTCAATGAAAAGGGCTACATCCTGCCCGGCCTGGGCGACGCCGGCGACAAGATCTTCGGCACCAAGTAGGACCGACCACTCCCCGCCGGCCTCCCCCGGCGGGGTCCACCAGCAACCGGCCGCCGGCCAGGGTTTCATGGCGGCCCAAGGGAAGGGATAGAGCATGAGCGAATTCTCCACCCCGGAATACCGCTTCAGCTTCAAGGGCGCGATAATCGGCGCCCAGATGCTGTTCGTGGCCTTTGGCGCCTTGGTGTTGGTGCCGTTGCTCACCGGCCTGGACCCCAACGTGGCGCTTTTCACCGCCGGGTTGGGCACCTTGCTCTTTCAGGTCATCACCCGGGGCAAGGTGCCGGTGTTTCTGGCCTCGTCGTTCGCCTTCATTGCGCCCATCATCTACGGGGTGCAGACCTGGGGCATGGCCGGCACCCTGTGTGGGCTGGTGGCGGCCGGCGGGCTGTATGTGGTGCTGAGTTTTCTGGTGCGCCTGGGCGGCAACCAGATGCTGAACCGCATCCTGCCGCCGGTGGTGACCGGTCCGGTGATCATGGTGATCGGGCTGATCCTGGCGCCGGTGGCGGTGAACATGGCCCTGGGCAAGACCGGCGACGGCAGCGCGGTGCTCTTTCCCCAGAAGGTGGCGCTGATCATCTCGCTCGTCTCCCTGGCCACCACCATATTGGTGTCGCTTCTGGGCAAGGGCTGGCTCAAGCTGATCCCCATCCTCTGCGGCATCGCGGTGGGGTATGTGATCTCGCTTTTCTTCGGCATCGTGGACTTCAGCAAGGTCATCAAGGCGCCCTGGCTGGCCATGCCCCATTTCATGTTGCCGGAGTGGAACCTGGAGGCGGTGCTCTACATCGTGCCCATCGCCATCGCGCCGGCCATCGAGCATTTTGGCGACATCCTGGCCATCGGCGGCATCACCGGGCGCAACTACCTGGAGGACCCGGGCATCAAGAACACGCTTCTGGGCGACGGGTTGGCCACCAGCCTGGCCTCCATGCTGGGCGGCCCGCCCAACACCACCTACTCGGAGGTGACCGGCGCCGTGGCGCTGACCCGGGCCTTCAACCCGGCCATCATGACCTGGGCGGCCATCGTGGCGGTGGCATTGGCCTTCGTGGGCAAGCTG
>JAMOVV010000060.1 GCA_027067385.1 Desulfarculaceae bacterium | reverse complement strand
GCCCACGGTGACCTTGCCGTCGGCGTCGTCGCGCACCCACAGGTGTTCGGGGTGGTACTTCAATTGAGCGGGAAACTGCACGGCAAACCTCCTTTTTTAGCGCTGGCGGCGGCGGTTTAAGTAAAACAGGGCCGCCGCCGAGACCACGGCGAAGACCAGGGCCAGTAGGCCGGTGGTGGTGAGCCCGGCCACCAGGGTCTCGCCGCGCCAATCACCCCTGAACTGCTCGATGACCAGGCGGCTAACCCCGTGGATCAGGCCGTAGGTGAAAAATACCTGGCCTGCGAAGCGGCGGCGCCGGCTGAGCCACATGAGCAGGCCAAAGAGGATGAACAACTCCAGGGCGCTGTAGAGCTGGGCCGGGTGCAGGGGGATGTCGTGGGGGGCCAGGGTGTGGGGATCGCTGAAGACCACCGAGCATACCCCGTCCCAGGGCCGGCCGTAGCAGCAGCCGGCCGAGAAACACCCCAGGCGTCCAAAGCCCTGGGCCAAGGCCAGGCCGGGGGCGCTCACGTCCAGCAGGGGCAGCAATGGCTGGCGCCAGCGCCGCGCCAAGATGATAAGCAGGGGCACGGCAAAGGCGATACCGCCGTAAAACACCAGCCCCCCCTCCCACAGGGCGAAGAAGCGCCAGGGATGTTCCAGGAAGCCCTCGGGCTCGAGGAAAACAAAGAACACCCGGGTGCCCAGAAGCCCCACGATGAGCGCCCAGAAGGCCAGGTTCAACACGTGATCCGGGTTCAGTTCCGGCGTTCTCTTGGCCAGACGAAATACCACCCAGAGGCCCAGCAGAGCCCCGGCGGCCAGTAGGGCGCCGTAGGTGTGGAGGGTGAAAGGTCCCACGGTGAACAGGATTGGATGCATCAGTTGCCTTTCCTTTTGTCCCAGACCCGGGTTTTTTTGCTAAACAGCAGCATCCAGGCCAGGATGACTCCCCCCACGGTTATAGCGCTGTCGGCCAGGTTGAAGGTGGGCCAGTACCACTGGTCGTAGTACAGGTGGCAGAAGTCCACCACCCGGCCCAGGCGCACCCGGTCCACCAGGTTGCCCAGGGCCCCGCCGCTGATCAGGGCCAGGGGCCACAGCAGGTGGCGGCCGTCCTTACCGGCCACCAGCCAGACGGCCACGACGATGGCCACCACCGTCAGGCCCACCAGCAGCCAGCGGGCCTGGTCCAGGGAGGCGAAGGAGCCGAAGGCCGCCCCCTGGTTGAAGACCAGGTACAGGTCGAAGAACCCGTCGATCACCGGCCGGCGGGTCCCGGCCGGCAGGTTCTCGATCACCAGGTACTTGGTGAGTTGATCCGCCCCGGCCAGCACCAGGGCGATGACCGCCAGTTTGAACAGGCGCGCCCTCACTGCTCAGGCCAACTCGGCCAGGACCTGGCGGCAACGGTGGCACAGGTCCGGGTGCTCGGCGTCTTGGCCCACCGAGGGCAGGCGCATCCAGCAGCGGGCGCAGCGCTCATGGGCCACGGCGCTCACCGCCAGGCGCAGGCCCTCGATATTCTCGCTGGCCAGGGTAGGCTCGGCCACCGCCTCCACCACGGCCAGCTCGCTGACCATGGTGATCTCGGCCAGGGTCTCCAGGTTGGCCGCGATGAACTCGGCGGTCTCCGCCGGGGCGGCCGCCTCCACCCGGGCCTCCAGGGAGTTGCCCACCACCTTGGCCTTGCGCGCGATGTCCAGGGCCTTGTTCATCTCGGCCCGCAGGGCGAGCAGCCGCTGCCAGCGCTCAGCCAGCTCGGGGTCCAGCAGGTCCTGGTCCACCGCCGGGAACTGGGTGAGGTGCACGCTGGGCACCCCCTCACGGTCGCCGGGCAGGTGGTCGAACACCTCCTCGGCCGTGAAGCTGATCAACGGGGCGGCCAGCTTCACCAGGGCCTGCAGCATGCGGTGGAGCACGCTCTGGGCCGCCCGCCGGCCGGGGCTGTCCGGGGCCGAGGTGTACAGACGGTCTTTGAGCACGTCCAGGTAGAAGCCCGATAGGTCCACCACGCAGAAGTGGTGCAGGCCGTGGAACACGGTGTGGAAGGCGAAGTCCCGGTAGCCGTCCAAGGTGCGCTGGATCAGCTCCTGCAGGCGGTGCAGCATCAGCCGGTCCATCTCGCCCATGGCCGCCGGGTCCACCTGGTCGGCGGCCGGATCGAAGTCGGCCAGGTTGCCCAGCATGAAACGCATGGTGTTGCGGATACGGCGGTAGGCCTCGGCCAGTTGCTTCAGGATGTCGTCGGAGATGCGGATGTCGTCGGTGTAGTCTTCGGAGGCCACCCACAGCCGCAGTATCTCGGCCCCGTAGCGGTTGATCACCTTCTTGGGCGGGATGACGTTGCCCAGGCTCTTGGACATCTTGCGCCCCTCGCCGTCGACCACAAAGCCGTGGGTGAGCACCATGCGGTAGGGGGCCGCCCCCCGAACGCCCATGGCGCACAGCAGCGAAGAGTGGAACCAGCCGCGGTGCTGGTCGCTGCCCTCCAGGTACATGTCCGCCGGCCAGGTGAGGTCGTCGCGCGCCTCCAGCACCGCCGCCTGGCTGGTGCCCGAGTCGAACCACACGTCGAGGATATCGGTCTCCTTGCTAAAGGAGGCCGAGCCGCAGTGGGGGCACACGGTGCCCGGGGGCACCAGCTCGGCCGCCGGGCGGTCGAACCAGGCGTCGGCCCCCTCCTGCCGGAAGATAGCGGTGACCGAGTCGCTCATCTCCGGGGTGAGGAAATGCTCGCCGCAGTCGTCGCAGTTGAAGATGATGATGGGCACGCCCCAGGCCCGCTGGCGGCTGATGCACCAGTCCGGCCGCGACTCGATCATGCCGTAGATGCGCTCGCGGCCCCACTTGGGCACCCAGCGCACGTCGTCGCGGATGGCCTTGAGCGCCTTTTCCCGCAGGCCGTTTTCTTCCATGGAGATGAACCACTGGCTGGTGGCCCGAAAGATCACCGGCTTCTTGCAGCGCCAGCAGTGGGGATAGGAGTGGGTGATCTCCTCGGTGGCCAGCAGGGAGCCCACCTCCTGCAGCTTGGCCACCACGTTATCGTTGGCCGCAAAGACGTTTTGCCCGGCGAAGAACTCCACCTCGTCGGTGAAGCATCCCCGGTCGTCCACCGGCGACAGGACCTCCAGGCCGTACTTGAGCCCGGTCTCGTAGTCCTCGCGGCCGTGGCCCGGCGCGGTGTGCACCAGGCCGGTGCCGGCCTCCAGGGTGACGTAGTCGGCCAGCACCCCCACCGACTCGCGGTCGTAGAGCGGGTGGCGGGCCTTGATCCCCTCCAGGTCGGCCGGGTCGATCTCGGCCACCTTTTCCCAGCCCTGCAGGCCAAAGGCGTCCATGCACAGGGGGGCCAGGCGGCTGGCCATGATGTAGGCCTTGCCCTGGTGGGCCAGCGCCACGTACTCGAAATCCGGGTGGGCGGCCACCGCCAGGTTGGCCGGGATGGTCCAGGGGGTGGTGGTCCAGATCACCAGGTGGGTGCTCAGCCCGGCCAGCCCGGGATACTTGGCGCTCAGGTCGTCGACCACCTCGAAGGCCACGAAGATAGAGGGACTGGTGTGGTCGGCGTACTCCACCTCGGCCTCGGCCAGGGCGGTGCGGCAGGAGTTGCACCAGTAGATGGGCTTCTTGGAGCGGTAGACCCCGCCGTTGTGGTAGAAGGCGGCCAGTTGGCCGGCGGTTATGGCCTCGTACTCGTAGTTCATGGTGAGGTAGGGGTCTTGCCAATCGCCCAGGACTCCCAGCCGCTTGAACTCCTCGCGCTGCACCTCGATGAACCGCTCGGCATAGGCCCGGCAGGCGCGGCGCACTTCGGACTGGGTCATCTCGCGCTTCTTCTTGCCCAGCTTCTTGTCCACCTCGTGCTCAATGGGCAGCCCGTGGCAGTCCCAGCCCGGAACGTATACGGCGTCGAACCCGCTCATCTGGCGCGACTTGACGATGATGTCCTTGAGCACCTTGTTAAAGGCGGTGCCCATGTGGATGTTGCCGTTGGCGTAAGGCGGACCGTCGTGCAGAATCCAGCGCGGCCGGCCGGCCGACTGCTCGCGAATCAAGTGGTAGAGGTCCTGCTCCTCCCACCGGGCCAGCATGGCCGGCTCCATATTCTGCAGGCCGGCCTTCATGCGGAAACTGGTGCGTGGCAGGTTCAGGGTGTCTTTGTAATCCATCCAACGGTTCCTTTGCGGTAAAAAGAGCGTCCCCCATAAGGCAGCCTGGCCAGGCGGCGAGGCCCCGGCCAGGTAACTGATTTTTGTACCACATGGCCATACGAAGTCAAGCACGCCGGCCTTCGAGCCGCCCCGGTTCTCTCGCCGGCGGCCGGCCCTTGACGCGCACCATGGACCACAGTAAAGTTGATGGCGAAAATATCCTTTGGTAAATGAGGGTTAAGTGGGCCTACTCAAACGTTTTTTTTCCAAAACTCCGGGGCGCGACCGGATATTCGTGCTGGGGCTCGACGGGGTGTCCCACGCCATGGTCAGCGGCGAGCTGGGCCGCTACCTGGTCCCCAACCTGGCCGGTCTGCTCACCCAGGGCTCCCTGCTGCCCATGCGCTCGGTGCTGCCCACCATGAGCTCGGTGGCCTGGGCCACTTACTTCACCGGGGTCAACCCGGCCAAGCACGGCATCTTCGGATTCGTCGACCGCCACCCCGACCCCTTCCAAGCGGTGATACCCACCGCCCGCGACCTTAAAAGCCTCACCCTCTGGGAACACCTGAGCCGCTATAATCACGAGATAGGAGTGATGGGGGTTCCGCTCACCTACCCCCCCAAGCAGGTCAACGGCTTCATGGTGGGCTGCTTCTTCAGCCCCGATTTGGCCTCGGCCACCTACCCGGTGGAACTGGCCCCGCGCCTGATGGAGATGGACTACCGCCTGGACGCCGACACCTCCCTGGCTCGCGAAAACCTAGACGCCTTCCTGGCCGACCTGGACGATACGGTGAGTCGCCGCTTCCTGGCCTGCCGCCGCCTCATGGCCGAGGAGCCCTGGGACTTCTTCCAGCTCAACATCATCTCCACCGACCGTATCAACCATTTCCTGTGGGGCGGCTGGGAAGACGGCGACGAGGACCTGGCCCGCGCCTTCACCGCCTTTTACCGCCGGCTCGACGCCCACATCGCCGAGCTGATCCAGGACCTGCCCGACGGCTGCCACCTGGTGGTGCTCAGCGACCACGGCTTCACCCGCTCGGCCGGGGTGGTCTACCTCAACCAATGGCTGGAGGCCAACGGCTACCTGCTTTTGGGCATGGGTAAAAAAGAGCTGCGCAACATGCACGCCGAGACCAGGGCCTACAGCCTGGCCCCGGGACGCATCTACATCAACCTGGAGGGGCGCGAGGAACGCGGACGGGTGCCCAGCGGACGGCCCTACGAAGACCTGCGCGAGGAGCTGATCCACCGCCTGGGCGGCCTGGCCCACCCCGAGACCAACCAGCCCCTGGTGCGCGCGGTGCACAAACGCGAGGATATCTACCACGGCGCCCACCTGAGCCGGGCGGCCGACCTCATCATAGAGCCGGAGCCGGGCTTCGACTTCAAGGCCGACCTGGGCCGGGCCGATCTGGTGGGCCGCGACAGCATCAGCGGCACCCATACCCTGGACGACGCCTTTTTCTTCGTCCACGACACCGAGCTGGTACCGGCCGAACCAACCACCCTGCTGGACGCCGCCCCCACTATCCTGGACCTGATAAAACTACCGGCGCCTGAGGCCATGGACGGACAGTCGCTATTATGACACGACCCGCTTTCACCGTTTGGATCACCGGCCTGCCCTGCTCCGGCAAAACCACCGTGGGCAAGTCCCTCACCCAAGTCCTGCAACAACGCGGCCTGCCGGTCCAGCGCCTCGATGGTGACGAAGTGCGCCGGGAGCTCTGCTCCGACCTGGGCTTCTCCCGGGCCGACCGCCACACCAACAACCTGCGGGTGGCCTACGTGGCCAACCTGCTCAACAAATGGGGCGTGGTGAGCGTGGTCTGCCAGGTGACCCCCTACGCCGAGACCCGGGCCCAACTGCGCCGCAAGATCACCGAGTTCGTCGAGGTGTTCCTGGACTGCCCCCTGGAGCAGCTCATCAACCGCGACGTCAAAGGACACTACAAAAAGGCCCTGGCCGGCGAGATAAAAAACTTCACCGGTATCAACGACCCTTACGAGCCGCCCGAAGACCCGGAGGTGGCCTGCAACACCGACCAACTCACGGTCCCCCAAACCGTGACCAAGATCACCGACTACCTGGAATCAGCCGGGCTGATCGGCCCGGCCGCCGACCACGACCAGGAAGAACCCTACACCAGTGAACAAGAAGCCGTGGTCAAAAAACGCCTCTCCGACCTCGGCTACCTCTAAGCACAATGCTTGTGCACCCATAGGCACAATGCTTGTGCACCCGTAGTGGGTCCAAGTCCGATACGCTACAGGCTCGTCACCCCACCTGCTCCGCTCGTTGCGTTCTTTTAAGGTCGTGTCGGTTTTGCTTGATTGGTGGTAATTGAATGATGACGCTGGCCCTTGCGGCCAACGCCCCGGCCCATTCGGCTGCGGCGGCACGCCGCGCCGCGAGCCGCGGCTGCCGTAGTGGGTCCAAGTCCGATACGTTCCAGGCTCGTCACCTCACCTGCTACGCTCGCGGCCGACTTTAATGCCGTGTCGGTTTTACAAAGCTGGTGGCAATTGAATGACCACGCTGGCCCGAAGAAGGTCGCCCCGGCCCATGTGGCTGCGGCGGCACGCCGCCCAGCAGGCGACGAAGCAATCTTCCGCTTCTCTCTCAACCAAAGATGGAAAAGGAAGGTCGCTTCGCTGCCGCTCGCGATGACGTCTATTTTTTAGCTCGTCACCCCACCTGCTACGCTTGAGACCGACTTTAAGGCCGTGTCGTTTGTGCTTGATTGGTGGTAATTGAATGATGACGCTGGCCCGAAGGATAATGCCCCGGCCCATTCGGCTGCAGCGGCACGCTGCGCCGCGAGCCGCGGCTGCCGTATAGGCCCGGTGGCGAAACGTTCCAGGCTCGTCACCCCACTTGCTACGCTCGAGCCGACTTTAATGTCGTGTCGTTTGTGCTTGACCGGTGGCAATTGAATGATGACGCCGGCCCATGCTATCAACGCCCCGGCCCATATGGCTGCAGCGGCACGCTGCCGGCACGCCGCTAGGTTTTTAGGGCGCCCACCAGTTCGTTGACGTCGGCCACGCCCTCCTGGGCGCAGAACTGGGCCAACTCGTCGGCCACCCGCTGGCAGGAAGACGGGTCTCCAAAGCTGGCCGTGCCCACCTGCACCGCCGTGGCCCCGGCCAGCAGGTACTCGGCCGCGTCCTCGCCGGTCATGATGCCGCCCAGGCCCACCACCGGGATATCCACCGCCCGGGACACCAGGTGCACCATGCGCAGGCCCACCGGCTTGATGGCCGGTCCCGAGAGTCCGCCCATCACGTTGGCCAGGCGCGGGGTGCGACGGCGGGCGTCGATGGCCATACCCATGATGGTGTTGATGAGGCTAAGCGCCTCGGCCCCGGCTTTTTGGGCGGCCAGGGCTATGGGCACCGGGTCGGTGACGTTGGGGGTGAGCTTCACCCACACCGGCAGGTCGCTGTTTTCACGCACTGCCCGGGTGACCGCGGCCACCGAGATGGGGTCCACCCCAAAGGCCACCCCCCCGCCCTTGACGTTGGGACACGAGACGTTGATTTCCAGGGCGTCGATGCCCTCGGCGCCGCGCAGGCGCTCGGCCAGGCCGGCGAACTGGTCGATGCCCTCGGCGTAGAGGTTCACCACCACCTTGCAGTCCAGGGCGGCCAGAAACGGCAGTTTTTCTTCTAGGAAGACCTCGGCCCCCACGTTGGCCAGGCCGATGGCGTTGAGCATCCCGGCGGCGGTCTCCACGATGCGCGGCGGCGGGTTGCCGTCGCGCGGCTCCAGGCTAAGACCCTTGGTCACCACCCCGCCCAGCCGGTTCAGGTCCAGGTACTTGGCGAACTCCCGGCCATAGCCAAAGGTGCCGCTGGCGGCCAGCACCGGGTTGGCCAGCTCCAACGAGCCCACCTTCACCGCTGTTTTCACCTTGGTGCCCATACTCAACCTCCCAGGTTGATTGCGCCTTGGTCCTCGATCGCCGCGATCCAGGCCTCCACCCGCCGCCGGCCATAGCCCCGCCGCCAGGCGTCCATGATCTCTTTGCGCGGCACCCCCACCCGCCAGTAGGGCCACCACCTCGGGCGGCTCGCGCTGGATGCCCGGGGTCGGGGCTAAGGTCCGGCTCCATCTCAGAGCCGCTCCCAGTCCACCCGCGCGGCCCCCAGCACCGGGCCCTCTTGGCAGACCCGCAGGTACCCGCCACCGGGGACCGCCGGTACCACGCAGCCCAGGCAGGCCCCCACCCCGCAGGCCATGGGCGCCTCCAACGACACCTGGCAGGCCACCTCGGCCTCGGCGGCCAGGGAGGCCACCGCCTTGAGCATGGCCGGCGGCCCACAGGCCAGCACGCGATCGGCGCGCTCCAGGGCCTGGGGCATAAGGTGGGTGACCAAACCCTTCTCCCCCAGGCTGCCGTCCTCGGTGGTAAAAGACAGGCTGATCTTGCCAGCCTCGGCCTGGTCTTGCAGGACGGCCAGCAGCTCGCTATAACCGCCCGCGCCGGCCAGGCCGAAGAGCACCGACACCTCGGCCCCGCGCTCGGCCATGGCCCGGGCCGCGAACCACAAGGGAGCCACGCCCATGCCCCCGGCCACCAGCAAGGGCCGCTGGCAATCCAGGTTGAACCCGTTGCCCAGCGGCCCCCAGCAGGCCAGCTCCCGGCCGGGCTCCACCCGGCTGAGCATCTCGGTGCCGCGGCCCACCACCTGGTAGAGGATCAGCAGGTGGTCACCTTCGGCCCCGTGGACAGAAAACGGCCGGGCCAAGAGCGGCTCCGGACCGCCGGACACCCGCAGCATGACAAACGTCCCGGGCGAGGTCGCCGCCGCCACGGCCGGGGCCTCCAGGCGCAGCAGAAACACCCCGGCACCCACGGGCTCCTGGCTCACCACCTTGGCGTACTTTCTCACGCCGGCCTCCTTAAACCAGGGCCACCACCGTGCCGAAACGGCCGGTCTCGCCCTCGCGACGATACGAAAAGAAGCTGTCCATGCACTTGTTGCACTTGGCCGCCGTCTCGATGCGATCGCGCCGCAGGCCGGCGGCGGTTAGCTGGTCCCAGGTGGCCTGCCACAGGTCAAAGTAATTGGGACGTACCTGGTAGGGCAGATAGGCCGGGCCCAGCTCGTCGGCGTGGTTTATAAACTCGGCGCAGCAGGGGCCCAGGCTGGGACTGATGGCCGCGTACAACCCGGCCGGGTCGACCCCGTAGCGCTCGACCACGAACTCCACCCCCCGGCCCACCGCGCCGGCCACGCTGCCGCGCCAGCCCACGTGCAGGTTGGCGATAACCCGCTTTTCGGGCTCCACCAGCAACACCGCCTGGCAATCAGCCTGCCGGATCAAAAGCCCCACCCCGGCCTGGTCGGTGGCCAACCCGTCGGCTTGGCCCACCAGGCCGGCGGCGTCGCCATCCACCGCCAGCATATCTATACCGTGCACCTGCTCGGGCCAGGCCAGCCGCTCCAGGTCCAGGGCACGGCGCAGCAGCTCCAGGTTGGCCTCTATCGCCGCGGGGTCATCACCGCCGCCGGCCAGGTTCAGGCTGTCATAAGGGGCGGCGCTCACACCACCGTGACGGGTGGTGACCGCGTGCACCACCCCGGGCAGAGAGGAAAGGGACTCGAAGCAGTACAGCTCCAGCCCCCGTTGTTGATGCTTGATCATGACGGGAGAATATCCCCCCCCGCCCCCCCTGTCAAACGGCGGGCCGCCGTTGCCGTAGTGGGTCCAAGTCCGGTACGCTACAGGCTCGTCCCCCCACCTGCTTCGCTCAAGCGTTCTTTTAGGTCGGGTCGGTTTTGCTCCGGTCGGTGGCAATTGAATGGTAACAGCAGCCCGAAGAATATCGCCCCGGCCCATACGCCAGCCGAGGCACTCGGCCGACGAAGCAATCTTCCCTTTCCACCCAGTGCCTGGGCTCCCGTAATGGGTCCAAGTCCCAACGGCCACGGGCTCGTCCCCTCACCGCCTCCGCTCGCGGCCGACTTTAGGTCGGGGCTATTTAGCTTGCCCGGTGGTAATTGAATGATAACGGCTGCCCTTGCCTCAAACACCCCGGCCCATACGGGTGCAGCGGCACGCTGCCCTATACGGGTGCGGCGGCACGCCGCCGGCATGCCGCCGGCGTTAGGATTTGACCATGGCCAACACGTTTTCGATCTGGCTGACGATGAAGTCCTCCAGGTTCATCTGGCGGCGCTTGAAGTGCCAGGCCTTGAGAGCCCACAGGTGGCCCATCACCGTGATGTTATAGGCCACCAGATCGGTATCGGTCTTCTTGAAGACCCCGGAGGCCACCCCTTCGTCCAAGATGGCCCGGAAGGTGTCCACCGCCTCCATCTCCAGTTGCATAATGCGCTTGCGGCCGGCCGCGTCCAGGGTGCGCGATCCCCGGTAGACCAGAACCACCTTGGGGGCCTGGCTGTCTACCACGGCGTAGTACTGCCGGATGGCCACGGTAAGTTTGTGTTCGGCGTCCAGACCCTCGTCCATGTTCTGGCCCAGGCCGTCCAAGAACATCTGCTGCAGGTTCTCCATGATCAGCAGCATGATGTCGGCCGGCTTCTTTAAAAACTGGTGGGCCACCGGCACGCTGAGACCCGCCGCCTTGGCGATATCCTCCACCGAGGCCCGCTTGCCCTCCGACTCCAACAAGGGAGCCGCCGCCTCCACGATCCGCGATCTCATCTCGACCAGTTGCTGCTTCCCGTTTGCCACGCCACTGCTATCAGCCATTCGGTCTCCTACTCTGGAGCCAGGGCCCATAGGCCCCGCCCCGGCTAAGTGCCCGGTCCCTACTATAACAATATATACTAAAGCGCCCCTCGGGCGGGCAACCGACAATCCCCGCTGGCAGTTCAGGGGGTCAAAAACACCGCCGCACCAAAACGCTGCTCCAGGGCCCGGCGCAGGTCTTCGGCCGCGTCCCGGACGGCCAACTCCACCATCAGCTCACCACCGTCGCCCACCACCAGCCGGCCGTGGGCTTCGACCACCTCGGCCACCTCGGCCGGCTCCACCGTCCACCAGCCCCGGGTGCGCATAAGCAGCTCGCGTCCCTTGAGCCGGCGCGGGGTAACCAGGTCTATGTCGCGGTAAAAAGCGCTCCAACCGATCTGGGCCGGGGCCTGGAGCACCGGGCTCACCGGATCGTGGTAGAT
>JAMOVV010000059.1 GCA_027067385.1 Desulfarculaceae bacterium | reverse complement strand
CACGGCAGAAGCCGGGGCCAATTGGGGCGGTCGGGGGCTAAACGGAGCCACCGGGCCACTGGGGGCAAACCCGAGCAGCCGGGCGACCGGAAGCAACCGAGGCGCAACCGAGCGACCGAGCGACCGAGCGACCGGAAGCAAACGGGAAGCAACCGAGGCGCAACCGGGCGACCACGAGGCGACCGGGGCGCTAACCGGCGACCGGCCGCCTCAAGGGCGGGTCCAGTACGGGCCTGTGGAAGCGTCAATAAAATAACCGCAATGATGGCCACGAAGGCCGAGGAACCTCTCAAGGGGGAACTGAGGTCGTCGTGGTTTTTATTGGCCACGACGCGAATACCTAGTCTAACACTGGAGGATAATTGTGAAAAAGGTTGTTATCGCGTTGGCCATCAGCGTGGCGGTAATGGTGGCGGGCACCGGTGGCGCCCTGGCGCACTTCGGTATGGTGCTACCGGCCAAGGACATCGTGAGCCGTCCCGGAAACCTGACGGTTAATTTTCTCTTTTGGCATCCCATGGAAAACCACGGCATGGACCTGGTCAAGCCGGCCGAGGCCGGGGTCTTCTTCCAGGGACGCAAGATATCGTTGCTAAAAGACCTCAAAAAAGTAATCAAGGACGGCCACACCACCTGGCAGGTCAACTATCTCATCAAAAAGCCCGGCGACTACAGCTTTTTCCTGGTGCCCAAGCCCTATTGGGAGCCGGCCGAGGACTGCTTCATCATCCACTACACCAAGGTAATCGTGGACGCCATGGCCGCCGAGACCGACTGGGACACCCCGGTGGGGCTCAAAATGGAGATCATACCCCGGACCCGGCCCTTTGGGCTCTACGCCGGCAACATCTTCACCGGCCAGGTCCTCTACAAGGGCAAACCGCTTCCCGGGGCCGAAGTAGAGGTCGAGTTCTACAACGCCGACGGCTCGCGCAAGCCGCCGAGCCCCTTGCACGTGACCCAGGTGGTGAAGGCCGACAGCCGCGGGGTCTTCAGCTTCACCATGCCCTGGGCCGGCTGGTGGGGATTTGCCGCCCTGCACACCGATGACCGGAAGATCAAGCACAACGGCCAAGACAAGGACGTCGAGGTCGGCGCCGTCATCTGGGTTCGAGCCTACTAAACGATCATCACCCGGCCGGGGGAGATTCTCCCGGCCGGGACTAAAGGACCTCTGTTATGCACATTTCCGAAGGAGTTTTATCACCCCCGGTGCTGGTAACCGGTGCGGTGCTGGCCGCCGGTGGACTGGCCATGGGCCTGCGCAAGATGGACAACCAGCGTCTGCCCCAGGTGGCCCTGCTCTCGGCCGCCTTTTTCGTGGCCTCCTTGATCCACGTGCCGGTGGGACCGTCTTCGGCTCACCTCATACTAAACGGCCTGGTGGGCGTCTTGCTGGGATGGGCCGCGGTGCCGGCCATCTTCGTGGCCTTGGCCCTGCAGGCGGTGCTGTTCCAATTCGGCGGACTAACCACCTTGGGGGTCAACACGGTGATAATGGCGGGGCCGGCGGTAGTCTTAGGCGGACTCGGCGGCATGATCATGCGACGTAACCAGCAGCCATCAACCGTCATGGTGGCCCTGGTGGGGGCGGTGGCCGGCGGCGGCGCGGTGATGATGTCGGGCCTCTTGGTCGCCCTGGCCCTGGTCTTTAGCGGAGACGCCTTTGGGGGCACCGCCAAGGTAATCGCCGCGGCCCACATACCGGTGATGGCCCTGGAAGCGATAATTTCCGCCACAACCTTGAGCTTCCTGGTGAAGGTACGCCCGGCCATGGTCGGCCTGGGCGTAAGCGCCGGACGGACCCACTAAAGGACAGCCATGGCCGCCAGCCAATGGGAACCAATGGCCGCCGGGGATTCGGGCCTGCACCGCATGGACCCGCGGGCCAAGATGATCATCGCCACCGCCTTCAGCCTGGTGGTGGCCATGGGGCGGGGCTGGAGTATGCTGGGACTGGCCCTGGGCTTGGGCCTGCTGGTGATCATCCTGGCCCGGGTGCCGTGGGGTCCGGTATTCAAACGGTTGGCGGTGGTCAATTTCTTCATCGCCTTTTTGTGGCTCACCCTGCCCTTTACCCTGGTCACCGGCGGCGACGGTTGGCGCTTTACCCTGGACCCCCGGGGCGTAGAGATGGCCTTGGTTATTACCCTAAAGGCCAACGCCATCGTGCTGGTGGTCATGGGCATGGTATCGACCACCCCGGTGGTGCGCTTGCTGCACGCCTTGCATCATATGAAGGTAAACGATAAGCTGGTACACTTGTTTATGTTCTTTTTCCGCTACATACACGTCTTCAACCAGGAGTACCAGCGCATGCGCAGGGCCATGCGGGTGCGGGCCTTTGCGCCCAAGAGCAACCTGCACACCTACCGCGCCATGGCCAACCTGGTGGGCATGCTGCTGGTGCGCAGCTACGACCGCGCCGAGAGGGTCTACCAGGCCATGCTCTGCCGGGGATTCACCGGCACCTACTGGGTGCTGGACCACTTTCACTGGCACCGGCGCGATACCTGGCTCAGCTATCTCGCGGCCCTGGGCCTGGCCGTTATGGTCTGGGCCGCGGTGGCCATGCCATGAACCATCCCCACCACCATCACCCGCCGCGTAAGTACTCCGGCACCGGCGATGCGCCCATACTGCAACTAAAGCGCGTAATTTATGCCTACGACGGCCGGCCGGCCGTACTCGATGGCCTGGACTTCGTGATTAAGCCCGGCGACCGCATCGGCCTGGCCGGTCCCAACGGCGCTGGCAAGTCCACCCTGTTCCTGGTGGCCATGGGGCTCTTGACCCCCCAGGCGGGCGAGGTGTGGGCCTTTGGGCAAAAGAGGACAAAAGAAAAGGAATATCAAGAGGTTAGGGCCAACATCGG
>JAMOVV010000058.1 GCA_027067385.1 Desulfarculaceae bacterium | reverse complement strand
CAGCGCGCGGGGCGACGCGAGGGCGGCGAGAGGGGCGACACAGGAGACGGCGCGAGGGCGACACGAGGGGCGACGAGGGGGCGACGCAAGTGCCAGCGCGCGGGGCGACGCGGGAGACGGCGAGAGATGTCACGCGGGGTCTCGTGGGCCGGCGGCGCCGGGCCGCAAGTAGACCGGCGCGGGGTAAAGGGTTGACAGGAGAACCTTTTGTGTGAAAGGTGATAGGGTGACAAAGCAGAGGCGAGTATCGTTGGTGACCGGAGGTTCACGGGGTATCGGCCGGGCAATCTGCCTGGCCTTGGCCCGTGCGGGCGACGTGGTGGCCTTCAACCATTTCGACCCCGACGAGTCGGCGGCCGAGGAGACCCTGGAGCTGCTGGAGGCCAAGGGCGTGGCCTGCGAAGGCCAAAGGTTCGACGTCAGCGACCCCGAGCAGGTCAGGCAGTACATCGACCACCTGGTGGACACCTACGGCCGGCTCGACGTGTTGGTCAACAACGCCGGCATAACCATGGACGCCCTGATGGTGCGTATGAGCCTGGAGCAGTTTGAACGGGTGATCCGGGTCAACCTGGTCGGGGCCTTTGTTTGCCTGCAGGCGGCGGCCAAGGTAATGATGAAACAGCGCTCCGGATGCGTGGTCAACGTGGCCTCCGTGGTGGGGGCCATCGGCAACGTGGGCCAAGCCAACTACGCCTCCTCCAAGGCCGGGCTCATGGGGCTCACCAAGACGGCGGCTAGGGAGCTGGCCGCCCGCAATGTCCGGGTCAACGCGGTGGCTCCCGGCTACATCGAGACCGCCATGACCGAGGCCATGCCCCAGCGGGCCCAGGAGGCCATGAAGGCCATGATCCCCATGGGACGGGCCGGCCAGCCCGAGGACGTGGCCGATGTCGTCGCCTTTTTATGCTCCGACGAGGCGCGCTACCTCACCGGACAGGTGGTTCACGTCAGCGGCGGCATGTACATGTAGCCCCGGCGTACCAAGGCATGTTAATACGGGCCCACGGGCCCTATAACCAGGAGTTAAATGGTATGGACGTTAAGGCCAAGATAAAAGAAATCATTTGTGAGCAGCTTTCGGTATCCCCTGAAGACGTAGTGGACGAGGCCTCTTTCGTGGAGGACCTGGGCGCCGACTCCCTGGACCTGGTTGAGATGATCATGGCCCTGGAAGAAGCCTTTGATATTTCCATTGCCGACGAAGACGCCGAAAAGATCAAGACCGTCAAGGACGCTTGGGACTTCGTGGACGCCCAACTGGCCGGCAAGTAGGACCAGCGGCGGCTAGGGGATGCGGCGCCGCCTCCGGGTCGGCGCCCCAACGTCCATGGTGATCCATACGCGAGGTTAAACGGTGAAGCGAAGGGTAGTGGTCACCGGCCTGGGTCTGGTAACGTCCCTGGGGACCGGTGTGGAAAAAACCTGGGAGGGGGTTCTGGCCGGCCGCAGCGGAGCGGCCCGGTTGACGCGATTCGACCCCACGGAATTCCGGTGTCAGATCGCGGCCGAGGTCAAGGACTTCAACCCCGAGGACTGGCTGCCCAAGAAAAAAATCCGCCGCTTGGACGCCTTTATCCACTTCGCCCTGTCCGCGGCCGTCCAGGCCTGGGAGATGGCCGACCTGCCGGAACCGCTGGGCCAAGACCTCTCGCCCCGGGCTGGCTGTATCCTGGGGGTGGGCATCGGCGGCATGCACACCTTGGAGTCGTCCCACACCGTGGTCGAGACCCGCGGCCCCAGCCGCATCAGCCCCTTCTTCGTACCCAAGATGATCGCCAACATGGCCCCCGGCGAGATAGCCATGCGCTACCAGCTCTGGGGACCCAACCTCTCGATCTCCACCGCCTGCGCCGCCGGGGCCCACGGGGTGGGCGAGTCCTTCCGGGCCATCGAGTACGGCCACGCCGACATCATGGTCTGCGGCGGGGCCGAGGCGGTGATCACCCCCACCTGCGTGGCCGGCTTCGCCTCGGCCCGCGCGCTCAGCACCCGCAACGACGAGCCCGAAAAGGCCAGCCGCCCCTTTGAAAAGGACCGCGACGGCTTTGTCATCGCCGAGGGCGCCGGCGTGCTGATCCTGGAGGAGCTGGAGTTCGCCCGGGCCCGCGGGGCCAACATCCTGGCCGAGATCAAGGGCTATGGACTCACCTGCGACGCCTACCACATGACCGCGCCGGAGCCCAACAGCCGCGGCTTCATCATGTGCATGAACCAGGCCATCGCCGACGCGGGCCTGGCCCCGCAAGACATCCAGTACATCAACGCCCACGGCACCTCCACCGATCTCAACGACCTGCTGGAGACCAAGGGCATCCGCGCCGTGTTCGGCGACCATGCCGACAAGCTGGGGGTGAGCAGCACCAAGAGCCAACTGGGGCACATGCTGGGGGCCACCGGCGGGGTGGAGGCGGTGATGTGCGTTTTGACCCTGCGCGACCAGGTCATGCCGCCCACCATCAACTACGACACCCCCGACCCCGAATGCGACCTGGACTATGTGCCCAACGTCAAGCGACCGGCCGAAATCCAAGCCATTTTGAGCAACTCGTTCGGTTTCGGGGGTACCAACGCCAGCCTGGTCTTCTCCCGTTTTGAATAGCAGCCGCCGAGGAGGGCGTCATGAAAATCCTGGTGGGCAGCGATCACGCCGGCTTCAACCTCAAAGAAGCGGTAAAAAAACACCTGGCGCAGGCCGGCCACCAGGTCACTGACGTCGGGGTGTTCAACACCGACTCCGCCGACTATCCCCAGCAGGCCGCCCAGGTGGCTAGCGGGGTGGCCGCCGGCCAGGCCCATCGCGGCGTACTGGTCTGCGGCAGCGGGGTGGGTATGTCCATCACCGCCAACCGCTTCCACGGGGTGCGCGCCGTACTGGCCCCCACCGTGGAACACGCCCGTTTGGGCCGCCAACACAACGATGCTAACGTCCTGTGCCTGGGACAGCGCCTCACCCCCGAACCGCTGGCCATGGAAATCCTGGACGCCTTTATGGAGCAACCGTTCGAAGGCGGACGCCACGCCCGCCGTGTCGCCAAGATCGATTCCCTCACCGGAGGATAGCGTGCCGGCCCGGCCCTCCAAGGACGAGTACTACCTCAACATCGCCCGCGAAGTCTGCCGGCGCGGTACCTGCCTGCGCCGCCTCTACGGCGCGGTCATCGTAAAAGACGACCAGATCATCTCCACCGGCTATGCCGGCGCCCCGCGCGGGGTGGTCAACTGCGTGGACCTGGGCCGTTGCCTGCGCCAGGAGATGGCCGTGCCGCCGGGCCAACGCTACGAGCTGTGCCGTAGCGTGCACGCCGAGATGAACGCGGTCATCCACGCCTCCCGCGCCCAAACCCTCGGCGCGGTGATGTACCTGGTGGGCATCGAAAAAGACTCCGGCCAACTGACCAGCTACAGCGAACCATGCCTGCTGTGCCGGCGGGTGATCATCAACGCCGGCATCGCCAAAGTCGTAGCCCTCAACCCGGACAAGGGGATCGTTCACCTGGACCCGGAAGAATGGATCGCCGAGGAAAACCAGGCCGCCGCCAAGGGAGTGGGTATGCCCGGAGCACCCCCAGTGGCCCTCACCGGCATGGAAGGAAGTGAGTCATGAAGTGCCCCTTCTGCAGCGGCAAAGACAACAAGGTCGTGGATTCCCGCGTCAGCAAAGACTCCACCGTGATTCGCCGCCGCCGCCAGTGCCTGGATTGTGGGCAGCGATTCACCACCTACGAGCGGGTGGAGGCCCTGGAGACCTACGTTATCAAAAAAGACGGCTCCCGCGAAGTCTTTGACCGCAACAAGATCAAAAGCGGCATGCTCAAGGCCCTCCATAAAAGACCGGTCCCGGTGACCGAGGTCGACGAGTTCTTAGATGCCCTGGAGTCATCCTTCCAAGAACAGGGGCTGCGCGAAATCGCCGTCTCCAAGCTGGGCGAGGCGGTGATGGAAAAACTGCGCCAACTAGACGGCGTGGCCTACGTGCGCTTCGCCTCGGTTTACCGCGAATTCCGCGACGTGCGCGAGTTCATGGACGAGCTGGAAGAGGTCCTGGCCGCACGCAAAGAATCCTCCGGTTAGGGCTATGGCCGCCCGCCGGCAACACCACCCCGACCAGCAACGCTACATGCGCATGGCCCTGCGCCTGGCCCGCCGCGGCCTGGGCCGCAGCTCGCCCAACCCCGCGGTGGGCGCGGTGGTGGTGAAAAACGGCCGGGTGGTGGGCCGTGGCTTCCACGCCAAGGCCGGCACCCCCCACGCCGAGATTCACGCCATGGCCGAGGCCGGCGGCCAGGCCAAGAACGCCGATATCTACGTCACCCTGGAACCCTGCCACCACCACGGCCGCACCCCCCCCTGCACCCGGGCCATCCTGGACGCCGGTATCCAGCGCGTGTTCTTCGGCGCCTCCGACCCCAACCCCAAGGCCCAGGGCGGCGGTGACTTCCTGGCCCGCCAGGGCCTGGAGGTCCACGGCGGAGTGCTGCGCCGGCGCTGTGAGCATGAACACCGCTTCTTCCTCTCCCACCTGGCCACCGGACGCCCCTACGTGATTCTCAAGACCGCGGCCACCGCCGACGGCAAGACCGCCGCGCCCAGCGGCCATAGCCGCTGGGTGACTGGCGAAGCCAGTCGGCGGCAGGTGCACCGGTTGCGTAACTGGTGCGACGCCATCTGCGTGGGCATAGGTACCGCCTTGGCCGATGACCCCTCGCTCACCTGCCGCCTGCGCGGCGGGCGCAACCCCCTGGCGGTGATCGTGGACTCGCGCCTTCGCCTGCCCCCCACCGCCAAGGTATTGGCCGCGGTCGGCCCGGCGGGCTGTGTGGTGGCCTGCGCTCCCGGCGCTCCCGCCGCCCGGGCCCGCGCCCTTAGCCGGGCCGGGGCCGAGGTGCTGCGCCTGGGCCGGGGACCCGGGGGTGCGGTGGACCTAGCCGGCCTCTTGGATGAGCTGGGCCGCCGCGGGATAACCAGCCTGTTGCTGGAGGGCGGGGCCACCCTGGCCTGGGGGTTCGTCTCCCAGGGCCTGGTGGACGAGGTGATGTATTTCCACGCGCCCAAGCTCATCGGCGGGTCAGGGGCCCCCGGCATGATCGGGGGGCGGGGATTTGATACCATGGACCAGGCGGTGATGCTCGAAAGGCCGCGGGTCCGACGCTTTGGGGACGACATCCTGTTGCAGGCCCGGGTAAAGCGCCAGCCGAAATAACCATCCTAAAGGGAGGAGGCACAAGATGAACAACTGGTTCTGCTACCTGGAGCTCACCACCGACGACCTCGACGGTGCCGAGGAGTTTTACGGCAAGCTGTTTAACTGGAAGATGAGCGACATGCCAGGGGCCCAGGTACCCTATCGCATGATCGACACCGGCCAGGAGCCGGCCGGCGGTATGATGAAGCTGCCGGTCCCCGAGCTGCCGGTAGCCTGGACCATGTACGTGGAGGTGGAGGACGTGGAGGCCTCAGCCGCCCAGGTGACCGAGTTGGGCGGCAAGGTGCTCATGGGCAAGCAAGCGGTGCCCGAGCACGGCTGGTTCGCCATCGTGCAAGACCCCCGGGGCGCGGTGTTCGGCCTTTGGCAAAACAAGTAGCCCCCGGGGCCACGGCGAGGCAGGAGGGTTGAGGTGTTTACCGGACTGATCGAAGGCATGGGCGCGGTGGAGCGCGTCACCCCGCGCGGCCCTGACGCCTTGTTGGCCATCAGCCCACCGTGGCCGGCAGACGAGCTGGTCATGGGCGAGTCCATTGCGGTCAACGGCGCCTGTCTCACCGTCACCGAGATCAGCGGCCGGGGCTTTAGCGTGGACGTGTCGGCCGAGAGCCTGGACCGCACCACCCTGGGCCGGCTGCGGGTGGGCTCCCGGGTGAACCTGGAGCGGGCCCTGCGTTTCGGCGACCGCCTCGGCGGCCACCTGGTCACCGGCCACGTGGACTGCGTGGGGCGCCTGGAGGCCCTCCGTCATTTGGGGGCCTCCACCGTCTTGGAACTGAGCCTGCCGGCCGCACACCTGGCCCTGGTGGTGGAAAAGGGCTCGGTGGCCATAGACGGTATCAGCCTCACGGTCAACCAGGTCACCGCCGTCGGCTTTAGCGTCAACATCATTCCCCATACCCTGGCCGCCACCACCCTAAGTCTTGTCAAGGTGGGGGATTCTGTTAATATTGAAACCGATCTCATCGGCAAGTATATAGCCAGGCTGATCAATCGCGACGAGGCCCCCTCCGGCCTCCAGGGCCGCGAGCCCGCGGCCGGCGGTCTCAGCGCCGATGACCTGAAGAAAATGGGTTATTGATCCATCCCGCGGTAACACCGGTAGCGGCCGGGACGCGCAAGCGGTGGCGGATAGCTGGGAGATCGGACGATTGATTTCAGGCGGTCGGGCGACCGTTGCTTTTACTTGGCCGGGGCGGTGAAATCATGGCAAGGGGCGGATACTATCCCGGCGCCATAGGCCCCCTGGCCCAGTTGCACGCTGTCCACTACCACCAACACTGGGGGGTGATCCCAGTTTCGAGGCCCAGGTCGCCAGCCAGGTGTCGGAGTTCCTGCTCCGCTTCGATGCGATCCGGGACTTTTTCGTACCGCCCGCCGGGATCAACGCCTTGACGAGGCGGTGGAGCTCTGCCGCCGGGTCGGGCATCGGCAAGTGCGCCTGTGGACCTTTGAGGGCCGGGACGCGGCGTGCCGCCTGTACGAAAAGGCCGGCTTCCACCTGGTCCGGGAGCGCCGGGGCGACAAGGGGGGCGGCTCGCCCGACAAGTGGAGCGGCTCGCCCCTTGAACAAAAATTCCTACTCGAACTTTGATCCGTGGAACCCCGCGGGGGGTTACCGCGCTATTGGTTCCAAGGAGAGCAAAAATGCCTGTGGCCACCATTGAAGAGGCCATAGAAGATATCCGGCAGGGTAAGATGGTCATCCTGGTCGACGACGAAGACCGGGAGAACGAGGGCGATCTCACCATGGCCGCCGAAAAGGTGACCCCCGAGGCCATCAACTTCATGGCCACCTATGGCCGCGGCCTCATCTGCCTTAGCCTTTCGGCCGAGATGATCCAGCGCCTCAAGCTGCCCCTGATGGTCAGCGACAACCAGTCGCCGTTCTGCACCGCCTTCACCGTGTCCATCGAGGCTCGGCGGGGGGTGACCACCGGGATATCGGCCCACGACCGGGCCACCACCATCCTCACCGCGGTGGACCCCGAGGCCACCGCCGACGACCTGGTGAGCCCCGGGCACATCTTCCCCCTGCGGGCCCGCGAGGGCGGGGTTTTGGTGCGCACCGGCCAGACCGAGGGTTCGGTGGACCTGGCGCGCCTGGCCGGTCTTTCCCGCGCCGGGGTGATCTGCGAAATCATGAAGGACGACGGCACCATGGCCCGCATGCCGGACCTGGAGGTCTTCGCGGCCAAGCATAATCTCAAGATCGTCACCATCGCCGACCTTATCTCTTACCGCATGCGCAACGAATCCTTCGTGCACCGCGAGGCCGACGTTCGCCTGCCCACCTCCTTTGGCGAGTTCAGGGCGGTGGCCTATCGCAACGACGTGGATGAAAAAGAGCACGTGGCCCTGGTCAAGGGCGAAATCGATCCCCAGGAGCCGGTCCTGGTGCGGGTGCACTCCCAATGCCTCACCGGCGACTGCTTCCATTCCCTGCGTTGCGACTGCGGCGAGCAGTTGGCCGCCGCCCTGGCCATGATCGAAAAAGAAGGGCGCGGGGTGCTGCTGTACATGCAGCAGGAAGGCCGCGGTATCGGCCTGATCAACAAGCTGCGCGCCTACGAGCTGCAGGACCAGGGGGCCGACACCGTGGAGGCCAACGAGGCCCTGGGCTTTCCCGCCGACCTGCGGGAATACGGCATCGGGGCCCAGATCCTGGCTGATCTCGGGGTGCGCAAGATGCGGCTGATGACCAACAACCCCAAGAAGATGGTGGGCCTGGACGGCTACGGCCTCTCCCTGGTGGAACGCGTACCCATCGAGGTGTCCGCCCATCCCGAGAACGAGAAGTACCTGCGCACCAAGTGTGCTAAAATGGGGCACCTTTTACGCCTCAGTTGATCGGCGGGCAGAGCTGGCCGGCGGCGCTCGCGGCCGCGGCCTTGGGCAGCAGACTTAGAGGGAGACATCGATGGTCAATAAGATAGAAGGCGCTCTCAACGCCGCGGGTATGAAGTTCGGGCTGGTGGCCGGACGCTTCAACGACTTTATCACCAGCCGCCTGGTGGACGGCGCGCTAGACACCCTGAAGCGACACGGCGCCGACGAGGACGACCAGACCGTGGTATGGGTGCCGGGAGCTTTCGAGATACCCCTGGCCGCCCAGCGCATGGCCGCCTCCGGGCGCTATGACGCGGTGATCACCCTGGGCGCGGTGATCCGCGGGGCCACGCCGCATTTCGATTACGTGGCCGCCGAAGTCTCCAAGGGCGTGGCCCAGGCCTCCCTGGCCACCGAGATTCCCATCATCTTCGGAGTGCTCACCACCGACACCATCGAGCAGGCCGTGGAGCGCGCCGGCACCAAGAGTGGCAACAAGGGCGCCGCCGCCGCCTTGGCCGCGGTGGAAATGGTCGACCTGCTGCACAACCTGTAAGAAAAACCACGCCAATGGGTGATCGTCGCCGTAGCCGGATGCTGGCCCTCCAAGTGCTCTACCAGATGGAGCACGGTGGGGCCAACGCCGAATCGGCTCTGCAAAGCGTGGCCGCCAACTTCGGTGCGCCCGGCGGCGCCCTGTCCTATGCCCGCGAACTGCTCAAGGGCATCGAAGCCAACCTCCCGGAAATCGACCGCCGCCTGGACCAGGTGAGCCGCCGCTGGCGCCTGGAGCGCATGTCCCGGGTGGACCGCAACATCCTGCGCCTGGCCGGCTACGAGATCATCCACCGGGGCCGGGACATCCCGCCCAAGGTGGCCATCAGCGAAGGCGTCGAGTTGGCCAAGCGTTTTGGCGGCGATGATTCGCCGGGCTTTGTCAACGCGGTGCTGGACTCCCTCTGGGCCAGTCTTGACCCCGGGCGCGAAAGCCACGTGCCTGCCAAGGATGGTTAACCCTTTTAGTCGGCGGGAACACCGGCATGGCCGCTTCGGAAACTTTTAGAAATCTTGCTCCCCACAAGCAAGAACGCATCCTGCAAGAGGCCCTCAAGGAATTTGCCGCCAAGGGGTACGCCAAGGGGTCCATCAATCACCTGGTCAACCGGCTGGGGATATCTAAGGGCTCCATCTTTCAATATTTCGGAGACAAGGCCGGGCTCTTCACCGAGGTCTTCAACTATGCCAGCCAGATGATCCGGCAGGGTCTCAACCACATCCGCCAGCAAACCTGGGACCGCGATGTCTTTGAACGCCTGGCCAATGTGATCATGATGGGCCTGGCCCTCCAGGACAACCACCCGCGTTATATCGAAATCTATCTGCGCGTGGTCTATGAAAAAGACATCCCGGGCCGCGACCACCTGCTACGTGAGTTCCACCTTTCGTTCCGCGACTTCCTGGTGGAGCTTTTCGAACGGGGCAAGCAGGCCGGCCAGATCGCTGATGACATCCAGCCCGAGTTGGCCGGCTTGGTGGCCTTGGCCGTGATCGAACGCTTCATGGTGGCGCGTGCGGTAAGGCACAAAGATATGGGCACTGGAATTCACCAGGCCGATACCGGTGAGTTGGACCAACTGGTGGCCCAGGCCATGACCATCCTGAAACGGGGCATGGGCGTCAACAGAGACGCCCCGACCCGGCAGCAACTGGAGCAAATCATAGGACTGAAACTCCACGACAGTTCCGACGCGGAGGACCTGGAGTTTCATGCCGACCAACACGGCTACGGCGAGTTGGTGGGAGCCTCGCGCACCTTCCACCACCTGCCGCGGGCCAAGCGCGAACGCATCATGCGCGAGGCGATCTGGGTGTTTGCCGAAAGCGGCTACGGCAAGGCCTCCATCAACACCCTGGTCTCCCGCCTCAGCATATCCAAGGGATCGATCTTCAAATACTTCCGCCACAAGGCCGGTTTGTTCTTCGCGGTGTTCCACTTTGTGCTGGACAAATCGGTGGGGCCCCTGCGCCGCCTGCTTGAGGAGTCCCGGGGCCAGGACATCTTTACCCGGCTGTACCTGACGGCGCTGGTTGCCTTTAACGTCTACCAGCAAAAACAGCGCTACTTCCAACTGTACCTGCGTATCGTCCACGATCCCGACCTGCCCATGCGCGACTGGATGCTAAAGACTCTCACCGAGTTTTCCACCGAGTACATGACCACTTTGTTCAGTGACGCCCGGGCGGCCGGTGACATACCCGAGGACTTCAACCTGGAGATGGGCTCCCTGGTGGCCATAGCCGTACTGGAACGGTTGCTGGTGGCCCATGGCGTGGCCCACAAGGACCTGGAGATAGGACTCTACCGGGCTGACCGGGAAACGGTCGAACGGATCAGCTTCCAGGTCATCGATTACCTGCGCCGGGGGCTGGGACCGCAATGACAAACCCCTGGCTCATCAGCGTGGCCATGGCCCAGGAGGCCGAACTGCTCACGGCGCGACTCCAGCGGCGTGAGCCCCTGGGCGGCCGGCCCTGCTTTACCGGCCAACTGGGCCCCCGACCGGTGGTGCTGCAACTCTCGGGCATGGGCATGGTCAACGCCGCGGCCGCGGTGTCCGCTGCCCTGGAGGCCATGCCCGAGCTGGCGGCGGTGATCAACCTCGGCTGTGCCGGGGCCTTTGGCCCCGACTTGGCCCTAGGCCAGGCGGTCCTGGCCGAGGCCGTGGTGCTGGCCGAGTTGGGAGTGCAGGCCGGCGGGTATTTGCATGGGGTGGAGAAGATCGGCATCGCCCTGTGGCGCGACTCCCGAGGACGGGAGTATTTCAACCACATCCCGGTGGACCCCAAGCTCAGCGACCTGTTGGACCGGGCGGCCGGTCCCCTGCGGCGGGGGCTTTTCGCCACCGTGGGCCGGGTGAGCGGTGACCCGGCCACGGCCGAGCAGGTGGCCCGGCGCTGGGGCGCGGTGGTGGAGGAGATGGAGTCAGCCGCCGTGGGCCTGGTGGCTTTGCAGCGCGGCAAGCCCTTTGCCGCGGTGCGCGGGGTGAGCAACCTGGTGGGGCACCGTGAGCTGGACCTGGCGGCCGGGGCCGAGGCGGCCCAGGGGGTGCTCTTGGCCCTGGAGGACGGCTGATGCCCCGTAGTATCTCTTTCGGCTTTTCGCCCTGCCCCAATGACACCTTCGCCTTCCACGCCCTGGTGAACCAATCGCTGGCCGGCGACGAGCTGACGGTGCGGCCGGTGCTGGCCGACGTGCAGGAGCTAAACCGCCGGGCCCTGGCCGCTGAGCTGGAGCTGAGCAAGCTGAGCTTCAGCGCCCTGGCCCACGTGGCCGATGACTACTGGCTGTTGCGCTCCGGGGCCGCCCTGGGCCGAGGCTGCGGCCCTTTGGTGGTGACCCGGCCGGAGTGCCGCGGGTTGGACCTGGGACGGGCCAAGGTGGCCTCGCCGGGGCCCATGACCACCGCCCACCTCCTGCTGGGCCTGTACCTGGGCCAGGAGCCCCAGGCCCGGCACATGGTCTTCAGCCAGGTGATGCCGGCGGTGGCCGCCGGAGACTGCGACGCCGGGGTGATCATCCACGAGGGGCGCTTTACCTATGGCCAGTACGGGCTGGTGGAGGTGGTGGACCTGGGGCGCTGGTGGGAAGAGACCACCGGCCTGCCGATCCCCCTGGGTTGCATCGCCGCCCGCCGCGACCTGGGGCGCGACCTGGCCGGCCGCCTGGAGGACCTGCTGGCGCGCAGCGTAGCCCGGGCCCAGGCCGAGCCCACGGCCTCGCGCGAGTTCGTATTGGCCCACGCCCAAGAGATGGGCCACGAGGTGGTGGCCCAACACATCGCGCTGTATGTTAATGACTTCAGCCGGGAGTTGGGGGATTTGGGGTTGGCCGCGGTGGACGAGATGATGGCCCGGGGCACCGCCGCCGGCCTGCTGCCCCCGGCCAGGGCCGACCTGCTCCTGTAGCCGCGGCCGGGCGCCCGCCGCTGGGGTGTAAGAGACCGGCTTCCGCGGCGTCCCGCTGTGAGTCGCCCGCTAGCCGCGGCCGTGGTCGAAGGGTTAAAAGCTATGTGCCCTGGCGACGCCTCTTACCGGGCATACCCCGGCTCCCTGGTACCGCCGGCTTGGCCCCACCGGTAACGCGCCCGGCCCTCTGGCACCGCCGGCTTGGCTCCACCGGTAACGCGCCGGGCTTCCTGGCACCGCTGGCTTGGCACCACCGGTAACGCGCCCAGCCCCCTGGCCCCCTGGCCCCCTGGCGGTGGTTTACACCACCTCGTCGACCACCGAGCCGCCCACCGGCGAGGCCGGGGGCGGGGACTGCTCCAGGGGCGGCGGGTCGGAGGGCGCCGGCACCGACTGGCCGTCCGAGGCGCGGGTAGGCAACTCGTGCGGCGGCGGGGTGCCCGTGGGCGGCGGTGGCGGCGGTGGCAGGCTGGTATCCACCGGCACATACCCCGCCAGGTGCCGGGGCACATAAAATACGGCTCCGGTGACCGGGTCGGTAAACATGGGCATGGTGCTACTCCCTGACAAAATAGTATGGGGGGGTGGGCGGTGGTGTCAAGGTTTGGGCCGGAGGGATATTTCTTTTTGACTAGCCACCACGGGGTGGGATAGATAGTTCTAGGCGGTAGGGATTTTGCCGGGGATAGGGAGCAGCATTGGACTCGGAACCGCGACGAAAAATCTTGGGTCGGCTCAGGAACCTGTTGGGGACCTCGCACGGCGACACCGCCGAGGAGCTGGAGGCCGAGATACAGGACCTGGTCGACCAGGGCGAGGCCAAGGGTTTTATCACCCCTGACGAAGGGGACATGATCGAGGCCATTTTGGACCTGGACGACACCGGTGCGGCCCAGATCATGGTGCCGCGCACCGACATGGCAGTGGTGAGCCGCCAGGACGGGGTGGACGAGATAATCGCGGTGATCATCGAGTCGGGCCACTCCCGCCTGCCGGTCATCGCCGAGGACCTGGACCACATCGTGGGGGTGATCCACGCCAAGGACCTCCTGCCCTTTTGGGGACGGCCGCCCGAGCAGGTCGATTGGAAGTCGGTGATGCGCGAGCCCTTCTTCGTGCCCCAGTCCAAGCCGCTCAACGAGTTGCTCACCGAGTTCAAGAAACGGCGCGTCCACCTGGCGGTGGTGGTGGACGAGTACGGCGGCACCTCGGGCATCGTCACCATGGAAGACGTGCTGGAGGAGATCGTGGGCGACATCTCCGACGAGTATGACCAGGAAGACCCCCTACTCTCGCCCCAACCCGACGGTTCGCTGCTGGTCAGCGGCCGCCTGGAGGTGGAGGACCTGGCCGACCACCTGGATATCGAGCTGCCCGACCAACTGCCCGAGGGGCGCTTTGAAACGGTGGGGGGCTTTATCACCACCCTGCTGGGGCGGGTGCCGCGGGTATCTGAAGAAATCACCTACGGCCCCTTGCGCATGGTGGTGACCGAGGCCGACCAACGCCGCGTCACCCAGGTGCGCGTCTTCCTGGAACCGCAGGCTTCCCCCAACGAGGATTGATCCCTTGGCGTCAGACAAACCATGGTGGCCGGGCCGGGCCCCGGCCGGAGTGATGGTCCTGTGCGGCCTCTTGTCGGCGGCGGCTTATCCCCCGCTGGACCTGTGGCCGCTGGCCCTGGTCCTATTGATCCCGGTGATCGCTCTGGCCTGGCGGCTCACGCCGCGCCGGGCCCTGGTGGCCGGGTATATCTATGGCATGAGCCTCACCCTGGGCGGCATGTACTGGGTGAGCGTGGTGATGGCCACCTACGGCCGGGTGGACTGGCCCATCGTGGGGGTCACCCTGGTGCTGATGGCCCTCTACGGCGGCATGTTCTTTGCCAGCTTCAGTTGGCTCATCGCCTGGTGGCGGGGACCCCGGGGGCTCCTGCTGGTGCTTATGCCCCTGTTCTGGGTGGGCCACGAATACCTGCGGGCCCACCTGTTGTTCGGGTTCCCCTGGTGTCCCTGGGGCCAGGCGCTGGCCGCCTATCCTCCCATGGCCCAGACGGCCGAGTGGTTCTCGGCCCCGGGGCTCTCGGCCCTGGTGGTGCTGGTCAACGGGCTGTTGGCCTGGGCCCTGGTTCCCGGCGGACCCCGCCGGACCCGGGCCGGGCGCTGGAGTGCGGCCGTCCTGGCCGTGGCGGTGCTGGCCGCCGCCTGGGGATGGGGCACCTGGCGCATGGAGGTGGTGGGCCGGGCCATGGCCCGGGCCCCCAAGCTCACCGTCAGCGTGGTCCAGGCCAACATCCCCCTGAACGTGCTGCACGACCGCCAAGAAATCCCCGGGGTGATGGCCAAGATCACCGCCCTCACCCAGCAGGAGGCGGCCAAGGTCAAGGACCGTCCCTGGCTGGTGGTCTGGCCCGAGACCGCCGCGCCCTTCTACTTCATGTACGATCGGACGCGCAGCAACCCGGTGCTCCAGTTGGCCCGGCGCCTGGGCATATACCTCACCCTGGGCAGCAGCGGCCTGGAGCGCTCGGGCAACAAGATATTCCCCACCAACCGCGCCTGGCTGGTATGGCCCGACGGCCAGCGTACGGCCTACTACGACAAGGTACACCTGGTGCCCTTTGGCGAGTACGTGCCCTACCCCAAGGTCTTTTTCTTCGTGCGGGCCATAGCCCAGGTGGGCGGCGACATGCTGCCGGGCAAACCCGGGACCGTGCTGCCGGCCGGCCAGGCGATGCTGGGGCCGCTGATCTGCTACGAATCGGTCTTCCCCTACCTGGCCCGGGCCATGCGCCGGGCCGGGGCCAACCTGCTGATCAACCAGACCAACGACGCCTGGTTCGGCCGCACCAGCGCGCCCTACCAGCACATGAGCCACCTGGCCCTGCGCAGCATCGAGACCCGGCTGGCCTGCGCCCGGGCGGCCAACACCGGCATCAGCGGCTTTGTGCTCCCGGATGGGCGCATCGTGGACACGGCTGGTATCTTTACGGCGGGGGTGCGCACCCGGGGCCTGCCCCTGATGCGCCTGGAGACTTTTTTCACCCGCCACGGCGACCTGCTGGGGCCGGGCGGCCTGATCATATCCTGCCTCGCCGCGCTCTGGGCCGGGCTGTGGCGGTGGCGTAACAAGGAGGGTTAGAAGCATGTTCGAGGAAGTAGTCGAGCGCCTGAATCATGTCAAAGAGCGCCTGGCCGTAATCCAGGAGCATCTTTGACCCTGCCAGCAAGCGAAAACGCCTGGCCGAGCTGGACGCGGCCATGGCCCAGGAGGGGTTTTGGGACGACCCCAACTCGGCCAAACAGGTGATGAAACAGCGCACCGAGCTGGCCCATAGCCTGGAGACGGTGGAGCGCATCGCCGCCGCGGCCGAGGACGCCGAGATTCTCCTGGAGCTGGCCACCGAGGAGCAGGACCGCGATACCTTAAGCGAAGTGCGGCAGTCGGTGGCCGAGCTGGACGCCCAACTGGCCCGCCTGGAGAGCGCCCGGCTCCTGGGCGGCCCCGACGACCACCGTCACGCCATCTTGGCCATCAACGCCGGGGCCGGCGGCACCGACGCCCAGGACTGGGCCCAGATGCTGCTGCGGCAATACACCCGCTACGCCGAACGCCAAGGGTTCGGGGTGCGGCTGCTGGACCTGCAGGAGGGCGAGGAGGCCGGCATCAAGGGCGCCACCATCGAGGTCAACGGCGACTACGCCTACGGCCTGCTCAAGGGCGAAAGCGGCATCCACCGCCTGGTGCGCATCAGCCCCTTTGACGCCAGCCACCGCCGCCACACCGCCTTTGCCTCGGTCTACGTCTCGCCCCAGGTGGACGAGGACATAGAGATAGAGATCAAGGACGCCGATCTACGCATCGACGTGTTCCGGGCCAGCGGGGCCGGCGGCCAGCACGTGAACAAGACCTCCTCGGCGGTGCGCATAACCCACCTGCCCACCGGGGTGGTGGTGCAGTGCCAAAACGAAAAGAGCCAGCACCGCAACAAGGACCTGGCCATGAAGGTGCTCAAGGCCCGGCTCTACGAGATGGAAGCGGCCAAGCGCGAGGAGGCCAAGCGCGAGGCCCACCAGGAGCACGACGAGATCGCCTGGGGTTCCCAGATCCGCTCCTACGTCCTGGCCCCCTACCGCCTGGTGAAGGACCACCGCACCGGGGTGGAGATAGGCAACGTGGACGCGGTGCTCGACGGCGACCTGGAACAACTGGTGCAGGGTTACCTGCTCTGGAAGGCCGGCTAGCGGTCACCGCTGTGGCGGCCGCGGCCCGCCAGGGAGAATTGCGTGGAGGTGGAGATACTGGTGATGCCGGGATGCGCCTCGGCCGGACCCACCGAGCAACTGGTGCGTCGCCTGCTGGTCGAGCTGGGCCAAGACGCCGTAGTGCGGGTGATCACGGTGGACAGCAGCCAAACCGCCCAGCGCCTGCGCTTTCCCGGCTCGCCCACCGTGCGGGTCAACGGCCGGGACATCGAACCCGGGGCCGAGGCTGCCACCAACTACGGTATGGGCTGAAGGGCCTACCGCGGCCGGGACGGCCGCTGGTCCAAGGTACCCCCGGCCGAGATAGTGCGCCGGGCCCTCAACGCTGCACCCGCTTGAGCTGCCGGGCGTAGGCGGCAACGCCGGCGGCCAGGGCCTCGGCCAGGCGCTGCCGGTAGCGGGCGTTGGCCAGCCGGCGGTTCTCGGTGGGGTGGGTGATGAAGCCCACCTCGATGAGGATCGAGGGCATGCGCGCCCCGATGAGCACGTAGAACGGCGCTTGTTTCACCCGCAGGTCGCGCACGTAGTAAGTCCGACGAATCTTCCTGATCAACCCGCCGTGCACCGCCCGGGCCAGCCGGTTGGACTCGTTTATCTTGGAATTGAGCATCAGGTCGTTGAGGATCACCTGCAAGTCGCTGATGGAGCGGGTGGTGGTGGCGTTCTCGCGGGCGGCCACCCGCATGGACTCCTCGTCCGAGGCCAGGTTGAGGAAATAGGTCTCGATGCCGCTTAAGCGATGGCTGGGCGCGGCGTTGACGTGGATGGAGATGAACAGGTCCGCGTCGTGGGTGTTGGCAAAGGCGGTGCGGGCCTCCAGGGGGACGAAGGTGTCCCGGGTGCGGGTCAGCACCACCCGGCAGCCCAGGAGCTTCTTGATCAGCGGCGCGGCCCGCTTGGCGATATCCAGCACCACCCTTTTTTCTTTAAGCCCGCGCCAGGCGGCCCCCTGGTCGCGCCCGCCGTGTCCCGGGTCCAGCACCACGGTGCGAATCTTGAGTCCCAGGGCGGCGGCCAGGCCCACGGCCGGGGGGCGCCGGGTGGCCTTGCCCCGGGGCACCTTGCGGGCCCGGTGGGAGGTGGCCCGGCTGCGTCGCCGGCGGGAAGCCGTCCGCCGCCGCGACACCGGCCCAAAGCAATCGATCACGATGCGGAAGGGGTTGTCCAGGGTGAATACCTTGTAGGACGACAGGGCGCGGGTGTCCAGCACCAGGCGCACCGTGTCGCGGCTGAACTGCCCGGCTCGGGCCCGCACCAAGAGCCCGTCGCCAATGGGCACCGTCTCGCGCACCCGCGGTCCCAGGCGGGCGCCGCTCAAGTCCACGTAGAGCCGGCGGGGCCTGCCCTTGCTGCGGTTGCGCCTCAGCAGGTTGGCCTTGTAGGGCACCGGGCGGTCCAGGCTCAAAACCACCCGGGTGTAGGTGGGGGTGGACCAGTGGCGCAGCCGGCTCACCACGCTGAGCGAGCCGTTGTCCTCGCCCCGGGCGGCGGGCTTGGCGGCCGGGGGGACCGGCCGCGAGCGGGCCTTGAACTGCTCGGGGGCCAGGGTGCGCTCCAGCATGTCCAGCTTGGCCTTGGCCCGCGGGACCATGTCCCCGCGCGGGTGGTTCACCGTGACCTTGAGGTATTCCAGGTAGGCCTGCTTCAGGTTGCCGGCCTGTTCGTAGAGCCGGCCGATCTGGAACTGGGCGTCATCGGCCAGGCGGGAGCGCGGGAAGTGGTTGGTGAGCCGGCGGAAGATATCCACCGCCTCGTTGAAATCGTTGGTGCGCTTGAAGCGCTTGTGGGCCTGGCTCAGCACCCTGCCCTTCCAGTACAGGGCCAGGGGGGCCAGGCTGCCGTTGGGGGCCGAGGTGTAGACCCGGGCGAAGAGGTCGGCCAGGTTGAGCCAGTTGTGGTATACCTTTTGGGCCGCCGGGTTGGCCATGAGCCACTTGTAATCGGCCCGGGCCCGCCGATACACCGCCTTGCCGCTCTGGGCCCCGGCCGGGACCGAGGCCAGCAGCAACAGGCCGGCGACCAGCGCCGCCAGGCTCACCAGGGCTCTACGACAAACCACGTTGCAACTCGTCCAGGAGGCTCAGGGCCTCGATGGGGGTTAGCGTGTCGGGGTCCAACTCCCGCAGGCGGCTTAGCACCGGGTGCTCGGGCGCCTCGAACAGGGCCAACTGGCCGGTCTCCGGCCCCTGGTCGGCTGGAGGGGCGCTCGGCCCCTGGCCGGATTCCAGGCGGGACAGAATCTCGGCGGCCCGGTCCAGGACCTCCGGGGGCAAGCCGGCCAGGCGGGCCACGGCCAAGCCATAGGAACGGCTCACGCCTCCGGGCTTAAGTCTTCGTAAAAAGACGATGTTCCCGCGGTATTCTTTCACCGCCACGTTGAAGTTGCGCACCCGGCCGTGGGTGGCGGCCAGCTCGGTGAGCTCGTGGTAGTGGGTGGCGAACAGGGTTTTTACCCCGTGGCCGCCCAGGTCGTGCAGGTGCTCGGCCACCGCCCAGGCGATCGATAGCCCGTCAAAGGTCGAGGTGCCGCGCCCCACCTCGTCGAGGATCACCAGGGAGCGCTCGCCGGCCTGGGCCAGGATGCGGGAGGTCTCGGTCATCTCCACCATGAAGGTGGAGCGCCCCCGGGCCAGGTCGTCCATGGCCCCCACCCGGGTGAAGACCCGGTCCACCAGGGGCAGCCGGGCGGCCGCGGCCGGCACAAAGGAGCCGGCCTGGGCCAGGATCACGATGAGCGCGGTCTGGCGCAGGATGGTGGATTTGCCGGCCATGTTGGGCCCGGTGATGATGATCACCTGCTGCTGGTGGGAGTCCAGGCGCAGGTCGTTGGGCACGAACTCGCCCTCGGGCAGCATCTGCTCCACCACCGGGTGGCGGCCGCCCTCGATGACCAGGGGGCCGTCCTCGACCATGGCCGGCCGGGTGTAGTCGTGGGCCAGGGCCAGGGCGGCCAGCCCGGCCAGGACGTCGATCTCCGCCAGGGCGCGGGAGCAGGCCATCAGCGAGGCGCTGCGGGCGGCGGCCTGGTCGCGCAGCCGCTCAAAGGCCCGGCGCTCCAGGTCCAGGGCCCGTTCCTCGGCCCCCAGCACGGCGGCCTCCTTGTCCTTGAGCTCCGGGGTGAAGTAGCGCTCGGCCGTGGCCAGGGTCTGCTTGCGGATAAAGGACTCCGGCACCTTGTCCAGGTGGGCCTTGGTCACCTCGATGTAGTAGCCGAATACCCGGTTGAAGCCCACCTTGAGCGAGGCGATGCCGGTCTCGGCCCGCAGCGAGGCCTGCAGTCCGGCGATCCAGCCCTTGCCGTCGCGGGTGAGGCCGCGTTGCCGGTCCAGCTCCGGGTCCACCCCTTCGGCGATGACCCCGCCGTCGGCCAGGCTGGCCGGCGGGTCGGGGGCCAGGGTGGCGGCCAGCAGCTCGGCCAGCTCCTCCTGGCCGCCGATGGCCTGGTGCAGCTCGGACATGCGCGGCGACTCCAAGCGACCCACCATCTCCCCCAGGGCGGGCAGGCTGCCCAGGGCGTCGCGCAGGGCGGCCAGGTCGCGCGGGCCGGCCTGGCCCATGCTCACCCGGCCCACCAGGCGCGGCAGGTCCGGCAGCCCGGCCAGGGAGTCGCGCAGTTCCTCCAGGTCCGCCGGCCGGCCCAGCAGCTCCTCCACCGCCTGGTGGCGGGCCTCGATGGCCGCCAGGTCCAGCAGGGGGAAACCCAGCCACTGGCGCAGGAGGCGGGCCCCCATGGGGGTGGCGGTGCGGTCCACCGCGTGCAGCAGCGAGCCCTTGCGGCCGCCCTCGGCGATGGAGCGGTAGAGCTCCAGGTTGCGCCGGGCGCTGGCGTCGAGCACCAGGTGGCTGGCCACCCGGTAGACGCGCAGGCGCTCCACGTGCTCGGCCGAGTGCCGCTGGAAAGCCAACACGGTGGACCAGGCCATGGCCGCCGCCTGCAGGGCCGGCCCGGCGTCGGACGGGACCTGCCGGGGCAGGCGCTGGTCCAGGATGTCCTCGGCCTGGCGCCGGCTGGGCGGCCGCCCGGCAAAGAGGGAACGGGGCAGCGCGGCCACCGCCGGCGGCAGGCGGCTGATCATGGCCGAGGCGGCCAGGCTCTCGGCCACCACCAACTCGGCAGCCTCCAGCCGGGCCAGCTCGTCGGCCACCGCCTCCAGCGAAGGCAGCACCGTGGCCATGAACTCGCCGCTGGCCAGGTCCAGCAGGGCCAGCCCCACCTCGGACTTACCCAGGTGCAAGGCGGCCAGGAAGCGGTGGCTGTCGGCCGGCAGGTGCTCGGGGTCGGTGAACATGCCCGGGCTCACCACCCGGGTGATGGCCCGGCGCACCAACCCCTTGGCCTGCTTGGGGTCCTCCACCTGGTCGCAGACGGCCACCTTGTAGCCGGCATCAACCATCTTGGCCAGGTAGGCGTCCACCGCGCGATAGGGCACGCCGCACATGGGCACCGGGTCGGGGTGGCCCTTGTCCCGGCTGGTGAGCGCGATGGCCAGCACCTTAGAGGCGACCACCGCGTCTTCGAAAAACATCTCGTAGAAGTCGCCCATGCGGAAAAAGAGGATGCAGTCGCCGGCCTGCTCCTTGAGCTCCAGGTATTGGCGGATCATGGGAGTGTCGCGGTTGGAAGCGATGGCCGAGGTCTTTTTGGGCTGGGGGCTGGAGGTCATGCTGCCATCAGAACCTTTTTTTCACACCAGGGTCCACGAGGTCTGGGGACCCGAGATAATCACCATACCGCCGCTGGCCCGGCCGGCTGAAAATATCCCCCTTGCCGGCCGCCGGCCCGGGTGGTCCCCGCCGCCGTGGCGCGGCCGTGCCAGGACGGGCGGCCTTAGGCGCTCTGGGTGCGGGGAGTCATGGAGTCCCACTGGTGGCAGCGGGGGCACTTCCAGGAGAGGCTGTGGGACACGAAGCCGCACTGCTCGCACTGGTAGGTGATCCAGTCGCGCCGCAACTGATCCAGGAACTCCCGGTAGGCGGCCAGGGCAGCCTCGTCACGACCCTGGCTCAGCAGAATCTCGCCGCGCAGCCGGTGGGCGTCGAGCTGTCCCGGCCCCTTGGCCAAGGCCCGGTCCAGCAACTCCAGCGCCTTTTGCTCATCGCCGCGGCGGTGGTAGCGCTCGGCCAAGGACAGCAAGGTGATGAACTCGGCCTGGTCCAGATCAAACTCGTCGAAGAAGGTGGTGAAGGCCGTGTCTTCGCCGGACTCCTCGGCCTCGGAGACCCGCCCCACCACCAGGTGGGCGTGCAGGGGGGCCAGCCGCACCGCCTTGCGCCAGAGGTTCAGGGCCTTGCGCACCCGCCCCCGGGCCATCTCCAGGTCGCCCAGGTGCAGGTAGGCGTCCAGGCATTCCTTGTGCACGCTGATGGCCTTGCCCAGCACCGAGGCGGCGTCGTCCAGGCGTCCGGCGGCCATGTGTTCCTTGCCCAGCTCGGTGAGGTAGTGGGCCTGCACCGGACGGCTGTCCTCGCCGGTGAGCTTGTCCAGGCGCCGGGCCGAGTCCAGGGCCTTTTCCCAATCACGCATCTCTTCGTAGAGGGTGATCATCTGGCGGCTGGCCTCGACGTGGTTGGGGTCCATGCTCAGCAGTTCCTTGAAGGCGTCCACCGCCCGGTTGAACAGGCCGCCCTTGCGGTAGTCCAGGCCCAGGTCGTAGAGGGCCTGCAGGCTGATGGCCTTGTCCAGGTTGGGACGGGCGATGATGGATTGGCGGATGCGCACCGCCCGTTCGATCTCGCCCTTTTGCCGAAAGAGGTTGCCCAGCACTACGTAGGTCTCCACCGTGTCGGAGTTGAGGGTGACCGCCCGGGTGAACTCCTCGATGGCCTGGTCGGTGTGGTCGGCCATCATGTGGGAAACGCCGCGCAGGAAGGCATCGTCAGAGGCGGTGCGGCCGCTGGCGGCCAGGCGCAGGGGTGGCCGGCCCTGGCCGCGGGAGCGGCGAGCGCCCAACCACCAGCCGAGCCCAAAGGCCACCACCAGGCCGGCCAATACGGCCAGGTGAGCCATGGTGGCGCTGTAGCCGCCCAGGGTGAAGATAACCGTGTTGAGGCCGTCAGGCATCTTTGTCCTCTATCACCGGCGCGGGGGTGGCCTCGCCGTTTTCGGTTGGGGTTTCCGGCGATATCGCCGCCGAGGTGATGGGCAGGTTGCGCAGGGAGTTTAGCTCGCGGTTGAGGCTCTTTATCTCGTTGTCCTTGGCCTTGATGGTGCGGCGCAGGCGGAAGCGCTCCACCATGCCCAGCAGACTGGTTACCAGCACGCCGACAAAGAAAGCCAGCATGATGATCAGGTACGTGGCGTAGGGGGTTGATTCGAACTGGTAGAAAAAGAGGTTAAGCCGAATGGTTAGTGGATGGCTCAGCGCCTCGATATTTTGGATCATGAAAATAATGGACAACGCCACCAGCGCCGCCACCAGGATCGCCTTGATATAATTCATCGGCCGCCCTTTCGTACTACTCCAGGTTAGCAAAATAGGGCCTGAGTTTCTCATAAGTTGTGCGGATGTGCTCGGGAATGACCCTCACCTCACCGAGCACGGTCATAAAATTGTGGTCGCCATTCCAGCGCGGGACCACGTGAAAATGCAGGTGGTCCTCGATGCCGGCCCCGGCCACCCGCCCCAGGTTGAGCCCCACATTGTAGCCGTCGGGCTCCATGACCTGGTCCAAAACGTCGGTGGCGTGGCGTACCGCATCCAACAGGGCGGCCATCTCCTGGTGATCCAGCTCTTGCAGGCGACCCACGTGTTTGCGGGGCGCCACCAGGAGGTGACCGTTGTTGTAGGGGTACTTGTTCATCATCACCGTACAGTAGCGCCCCACCCCCAAGACCAGGTCGTCAGCTCCCTTGCCGTCTTTGGCCAGACAAAAAATACAACCACCGGGTTTGTCCTCGTCCAGGATATAGGTCATCCGCCAGGGAGCCCACAATCGATCCATATACCACTACTCCTACTTGAACCTGGTGTGTGCGCTACAGCTTGAGAATGTGCCCTTCGATACCCTGGTCCACCACCAGCAACCCCACCGAGGGGGCGGCCATCCGGCTACCGCCCGCCGATCCGGGGTTGAACAAAAGAACTCCGTCGACCACCTTGTTGGCGGCGCGGTGGCTGTGCCCGTACACCACCGCCTGCACCCCCTGGAAAGCGGCGGCCACCCGCCGGCCCAAACCAAGGGGCGAGCCCCAACCGTGGGCCAGGCCGATGCGCAGGCCGCCAACCTCCACCACCCGGCTGTCGGGCAGCGAGGCCTTGACCGGCGTCGAGTCCATGTTGCCGGCCACCGCGATCACCTCCGGCGGGGCCAGGCTATCCAGCACCGCCAGGTTGGTGATGTCGCCGGCGTGCAGGATCATGTCCACCGGGCCCCAGGCCTGCTTGACGCGTTGGGCCAACTCCGGCGAGGCCTGGCGCAGATGGGTGTCGGAAATCACCCCTATACGGGTCACGGGGCCGTCTCCTTTTGCAGGTCCACCAAGGCGATATCTCCCCATGCGGCCAAGTGTCGTCCCAGCACCACCAGGGCCCCGCGAACCCCTGGTATCTCCTGGGCCCACCGCATGGCCGGGGCCAAGTCCGACTGCCCCGACACCCGGTTACCCAGGGCGGTGGCGCAGGCGTCGGCCAGCGCGGCGTCCTTGGCCACGATGGTGGCCGCGTCGGCCCGGCCCAGGGACAGGGAGTGACCCACCGTGGCCGAGCTGGTGCCCACGGCCAGGGGCATCTGCTCAGCGGTAACGGCCAAGCCCACCCGTCCGCTAAGCGGTGAGTCGCCGGCGTGCAGCCCCACCGTGACGTCCTCGGTGGCGGCCAGGTAGAGGTCGCCGCCGTTTTCCACCACCACCTGCGGGCTATACTCCATCAGGTCGCGGGCCACCGCCTCGGCCAGGGCCCCGGCCACCGCGGCCATGGGCCCGGTGCTGGCGGCCCGGCCGGCGGCCATCATGCGGCGCATGACCGCCGGGGCCAGGGGGTCGACCTCCAGCGGGGTGAGCGATACGGCCGCCTGGGGACGCTGGGCGAGGTATATCTCCAAGCCCCGGCGGTGGCTCATGATGGCCTCCACCGCCTGGGCCGACAAATCCCTTTCGGCCATTATCCAGAGGTCGGTTTCCTTGACCCGGGCGGTGAAGCTGACCAGCTCCTGCCGGCCGCAGGCCAGGCGGTATCTTCTGTCTTGGAAACCTGCCACCTACCGCCCGCCGCTGGTTACCACTCGCCACCCACTAACCGCTACTCGCCGCCGACCATCCGCCGCTAAGCATCCGCCGGCCGTCGGCTTACGATCACCCGGAGGCCGCCAGCCCTGGAGCCATCCTAAGCCACTCGCCCCAGAGCCCCGCTGACCGCCAGCCCCCGTCCCCGGCCGCCGGCTTACGATCACCCGGAGGCCGCTGGCCCTGGAGCCATCCTAAGCCACTAGCCCCGGAGCCCCGCTGACCGCCAGCCCCCGTCCCCGGCCGCCGAACCCGGGCCATCCCACGGCGGGGAGTGAAGGGAACAGCCCCGGGATTAGGGCCCAAGGAGCCGACCAATTTGGTTAAGAATATATCCCGACACCCACAACCGGTCAAGCTTATAGGACATTCCGGGATAGCCGGTGGCGGTGGCCCCAGGCTCCCGGCCATGTTAGATTGGGACCCGGGACCTACCAGGGAGCAAACCGCATGAGCACAACCCAACGCCTCGAGGAACTATTTGAACTACTGCTAAAGCACTACGGCCCGCAACACTGGTGGCCCGGAGAGAGCCCCTTGGAGGTGATGGTGGGCGCGGTGCTCACCCAAAACACCAACTGGAGCAACGTGGCCAAGGCCATCGAAAACCTCAAACAGGCCGGGGTGCTATCGCTGGAGGGCCTGTCGGGGCTCGGCGGTGAGCGCCTGGCCCAGTTGATCCGGCCGGCCGGCTACTACAACCTCAAGGCCGGCCGCCTGGGCAACCTGCTGGCCATGATCACCGAACGCTACCACGGCGACCTGGACTACATGATGAGCCAACCGGTGGACGAGCTGCGGCGGGACCTGCTGGCGGTCAAGGGCATCGGGCCGGAGACGGCCGACTCCATCCTGCTCTACGCCGTGGGGCAACCCATCTTCGTGGTGGACGCCTACACCTTCCGCATCCTGGGACGTCACGGCCTGGCCAACGAGGCCATGGGCTATTTTGAACTGCAAGAGCTTTTCATGGACTCCCTGCCGGCCGACACGGCCCTGTTCAACGAGTACCACGCCCTATTGGTGCGCCTGGGCAAAGAGCGCTGCAAAAAGAGCAAACCCCGCTGCCACGGCTGCCCGGCGGCCGCCTGGTCCGAGCCCCAGTTATCCCCGGCCTGAGCAGAGGTGTTGCCGGGATGGCCGGCGATCGACTATGGTTGATCTATGCCAAAATTATTTGTCCAAGGGAGGGGGATAATGACACGACGTCTGGGGATGATAATTAGCCTGGTGGCGGTGGCCTTCTTGCTGGTCTCGCCCGCGGCGGCCGCGCCCACGGTGCCGTTGAAAATAGAAAAAGTGGCGGTCCAGACCTACGCGGCGCTCTACGTGCAAAAATTCGCCGGCAACTACGGCCAGCGGGAGGTGCTAAGCGCCCCGGGCAAGGTCTTTTTATCGATCACCTTGCTCATCAACCCGCAGTGGAGCGAAAACATCAAGCGGTTCCAGGTAAGCGGCCGGCAAATCACCTTGAGCATAGGTGGGACGAAGCTGAATCCAGTGGGCGCCATAAAGTACCCCGGCGTCCTGGAAACCTTCATCCGCAGCCTGTACCTCAGGCGTCCCTACCGCTGGCCCCACACGGTGCGCAAGGAAAGCTATAACGCGGTGTACCTGGTGCCCCAGGGGACTGCCAGCGTGGTGTTGCACCTTGGCGACACCAGCATTCCCATCAAGGTGCCGGCCCGGGTACAGGAGCTGCCCAACCAGGCCGACGGGGTGAAGGTGGCGGTGCTGGGCGCGCGGGAGGTCCCCAGCATCAAGCGGCTGGTGCGCGCCGGGTCGCAGAAATTGTTCAGTGACATAACCCTGCCCTGGAGTCGCATCCTGGAGGTACGTATCCGTTTCAGCATTCTGAAACCCAACCAGGTGACCAGCCCCAACAGTTTCAATTGGACCACCAACTGGTTCGGGGTCCTCTATCCCGGCGGCGCGGCCGCGCCCTGTCTTGGCGAGTTGGGCCGCGAAGGTGCGATCCACAACAACGTGATCCACGGACGCACCATCACCCCGGGCCGACCCCGGGTGGAGGAGTTGACCATGTACTTCGCGGCCCCGGCCGGGGTGAAGTCGTTCAAGCTATTGTATCTCAACCAGCCGGTGGCCCAGGGGAGCGTCGGCGGCGCGGCCGCGACCTCGCCGCCCAAGGACGCCGGCGCCCCGCCGGCCGCAGGCCCCAAAAAGGGTGGTCTGTTGCGCCGGCTCCTGGGGCGCTAGCCGCCGCGCCGGCCGGCGCGGCGGCGCAAAAGCGACCGGCGCCGCCGGCAGGTCGGCCCTGGGTTTACGAGGTCAGTCCCGCGGGCCATGGTCACCGCAGGAAAGCAGGCGCTTGGTCCCGGTTAGAGGGGCTCAGCCCCGGCTAAGCGATGACCGACGGTTTCGGCTCAGCTCCCCCGGCCGAAACCGCAGACCGGGAAACGGCAGCCGGTGGGGCAGTTTTGGCAAAAGCCGCCGTGGGCCAGCTCGGCGATGTCGCGCCGGGTGAACTCCTGGCCGGCCAGCACCCGGGGCAGCACCACGTCGAGCACCGTGGCCTGGTGGAACAGGGCGCAGGCCGGCACCCCCAGCACCGGCACCAGGCCGTGGGGTCCGGCCAGCTTGCCCACCAGGAACATGGCCCCGGGTAGCACCGGGGTGCCGTAGAGCAGGTCCTGGCCCCCGGCGTCGGCGATGGCCATGCGGGTGACGTCGTCGGGGTCCACGCTCATGCCGGCGGTGGTGATGATCAGCTCGGCGCCGGCGGCCAGCAGGTCCTTGATGGCCGTGGCCACCGTGAAGCGGTCGTCGGGGCAGACGCGGGTGTCCAGGATGGAGGAGCCCAGGTCCCGGACCTTTTCGGTGACGATGGGGGCGAAGCGGTCCTGGATGAGCCCCGAGGCCACCTCGTTGCCGGTGACCACCAGACCCACCCGCCGGGCGGGCATGGTGAGCACCCGCAGCAGGCCGCCGTCGCGCTCGGCCACCTGCACCGCCCGCTGGATGTTCTGGCGCTCCGGCAGCAGGGGTATGGCCCGGGTGCCGCCCACCAGGTGCCCGGCCTTCACCGGGCTGTGGCGGTGGATGGTGGCGCACATCACCTCGGGCACCAGGTTGAACTCCACCAGGCGGTCCACGTCGATGGCCAGCAGGCCGTCGCAGGCGGCCATGAGGTTTATCTTGCCCTCCGACGGCGGCCCGGCCGGCACCACCCCCGGCCCGCACAGGGCCTCGGCCATGAGTTCGGCCGCCTGGTTTTCGTGCATCTGGTTTTCGGCCATCTCCAGGACGTAGAGATGATTCTTGCCCAGCCGGGCCAGGTGGTCCAGGTCCTCGGGCCCCACCACGTGGCCCTTGCGATAGGCCGGGCCCTTGGAGCGGCCGGGCACGATCTCGGTGATGTCATGGGCCAGAACCAAGCCGACCGCGTCTTTGAGCTCCACCATGCGGCCGGCCGGTCCGCCGGCGCACTGGTCCCCGCAACCCTGGTCCACTAGTCCTTCTCCTCCATCGGCTGAAAATAGGCTTGGCCGGCGCAAACCGCGCAGAGCCGCCGGTCGCCCACGATCCTTATCTGGCCGCTGCGCACGTCGATGCCGCATTGCTGGCAGGGAATCTTGGGCGGCCGGGCACCCGGCATCTCCTCCGGGGCCAGGTCCACCTTTACCCAGTGTACGTCAAAGAGCATCTCGTCGGGCATGACCCGGTAGGCGGCCACCTGGCGGGCGTGGTCACCGCTCTCCTGCGGCGCGTAGTCGGCGGCCAGGGCCCGGGCGTCGTCGCGGCTCACCACCCGCACCCCGCGTCCCGAGGGCAGGTCGTGGAAGGTGGCGGCCAAGAGCCCCAGGTTGACGAACTTGAGCGAGCCCCGGCCCAGGCGCAGGCCGCTGGCGGTGGCCACCGCGTCGGCCAGGCAGCGCTCGATCTCCACGAAGCCCACCACGTTTTTGATCTCCGGGTAGCCCAGGGGACAGGGATAGCCCAGCAGGCCCAGGCCCAGGATGGCCATGCGCACCCCGATGACCTGGCCCGGGCAGAGGTGGCCGTGGGCCGCCGCCGCGGTGCGCACCAGGTTATCGATCTGTTCCCGGCGCTGGGGGCTGATGGTGGCCGGCGATGCATCCATGGCTCTGTCCCGTCTACTTCGGTTGGCCCTACTTCACCCGCCGCAACAACGACACCTGCCCGGCGCCGATGATGGGTTGGGCCCTTGGGGGATGGGGCTGGGCGGGAAGCACCAGGGGGCGGGTGCCGTAGCGGGGGGTCACCGCCGCCGACACCGCCACCATGCCGCCCAAGGGCCGTCGCCCCACCCGCGGCCGCAGTCCCGGCCAGACGGTGGCCCCGGCCCAGTTCACCGGTACCGGCCCCAAAACCTCGCGCACCCGGCGCAACAAAACCCAAATGGGCAGCCGGCGCACGCAGCTATAGGGATGGTCGGGGCCGGAGAGGCGACAGTACCACCAGCTAAGCGATAAGCGGTTGAGCGATACCAGGCACACCCGGCTGCCGGCCACCCGGGCGGCCTCGGCCAGGGCCTGGCCGGGGCGATCCAGCAACTCCAGGGTGTTGACCATGATCACCGCGTCAAAGGTATTGTCTTCGTAGGGCAGGTCGTAGGCGCTGGCCACCTTTATCTCGGCCTTGTGGCCCAGGCGGCGGCTGGCCACGGTGGCCATCACCGGCCCGGCCTCCACCCCGGTCAGCAGCATGCCCCGCTGGGCCAGGTGGGCCAGGTGCGCCCCGGCCCCGCACCCCACGTCCAGGACCCGCCAGCCCCGCCGGCAGTCCAAGACACGGTCGATGAGGGCGCAGGAGGCCTCCAGGTAGGCACTGCCGGCCGGCGTCTCCAGCCAGCGCTCGTACTTTGCGGCTCGGTCGGCCTCGAAGATATCATCCATGCCAACTAGATTATCGCCTGGGTGGCGATCGGGCAAGTGCGCGAGTGTGTCCCTGGGACCACCGTCCGACCCGGGTTAAGGTTTTTACCCGATCCTCACCCCAAGGAGCCGGCCGCCATGCGAACCAGGCGGGCCATAGTACGCGACCACCGGCCGCACGGGCCGAACCCGTGGGACCGTCCGCGCACCGCCACCTGGCCTGCGGCCTGTACGCCATCCGCCTGGACGTGGCGGTGCGACGGCCACTCACCAGCGTGCCGGGCTCAGGCCCCGGGCTCGCGGTCCGGGCTGTTGTCCAGGCGCTGCACCCACTGGTAAATGCGCTCGCGCCATAGCCACACCGGGATGACAAAGACCAGGCTCAGCACCAGCAGGCCCACCAGAATCCAGAAGTCGGGTTCGTGCACCATGTCGGCCAGCAGGGCGGTGGCCGAGTCGTGGTGGGCCAATTTAACCACCAGGTCAAAGGCGGTGTCGCCGGCCAGGCTCAGCACCAGGGTGCCGGGGATGCGCCCCACCGAGCTGATGAACATGAACACCCGCCCGTTCATGGGGGTGAGCCCCAGGACGTAACAGTAGTAGTCCTTGGGAAAGCCCGGGATCATGAAGAGGATGAAGCTGGCGATGACCCCTTGGCGCTCCATGAAGCGGGTGAGGCGGGCGGTGTTGGCCGGGCCGATCATGCGCTCCACCAGGCGCTCACCCATGAGCCGGGCCAGGAAGAAATTGATCCAGGAGCCCAGGGACAGGCCCACGGTGGACCAGACAAAGGCCCACCACCAGCCGAAGACATAGCCGCCCACCGCTCCCACCAGCTCGCCGGGCACCGGGCTGATGAGCACCTGGAACACCTGGAAACCCACGAAGACCGCCGGGGCCCAGATGCCGTAGGAGTCCATGCGCTGGCGCATGAGATCCTTGTCCATGGCCAGCTCGGAGATGTAGGCCGAAAGCTCCACGATGGGGTCCCAAAACCACCAGACGAGCCCGGCGGCCAGCAACACCACAAGGCTCACCCAGAGGTAGTAGTATCCATTGCCGCGCCGGGGTTTGGGGCTGGTCGCACTCATGAACTTTGAACCGATTAAGGGTTGGGGGTGATAGGTTTGGGTCCCGCCGCCGGCGGGACCCAGCTAGCTTAGCAATAATGCGCGGCCCAGACAACCGTCTGGGCCGCGGGGATGCACCGTCCGGCGTATCAGGCCGGGTTGCGCAACGATCCCTGGCCGGTGGCCTCCTGCACCGCCCGCCACAGGCCGCCGTGGGGGTCCACGGTGCGGCGCCGCGTAATGGCCATGCTGATGGGCACGTGCACGTAGCGGTTGTTCCACAGCGACACCAGCATGTCGGTCTTGCCGCACATGCCGGCGTGCACCGCGTGGTGCCCCAAGAAGCCGGTGTAGATACGGTCGTTGGAGTTGGCCGCCCGCGAGCGGATCATGTAAGAGGGATCGATATACTTCAGGTTGGTGGTGATGCCTTTTTCCGAGAAGTAGCGGTTGATGGTCTCCTTGAGGTAGGTGCCGATATCACCCAGCTTGGGATTGCCGCTGGCGTCGGTGCCGCGCTCCTGGTCGGTGAAGAATTTTTGCCCCGCTCCCTCGGCCACCACGATCACCGCGTGGCCCCGGGCCTCCAGCCGCTCTTGCAGCATTTGCAAAAGCCCGCCGGGACCCTCCATGTCGAAATCCAGCTCGGGGATGAGGCAGAAGTTCACGTCGGTGAGGGCCAAGGTGGCGTGGGCGGCCACGAACCCGGAGTTACGGCCCATCAGCTTCACCAGGCCGATGCCGTTGGGCGCGCCGTTGGCCTCGTTGTGGGCGCTGAGGATGGCCTCGGTGGCCGCCTCCACCGCGGTTTGAAAGCCGAAGGACACCTCCACGAAGCTGATGTCGTTGTCAATGGTCTTGGGGACGGCCACCACGGCGGTCTTGAGCCCCCGGCGGGTGATCTCGTCGGCGATGACCTTGGCCGCGTGCAGGGTGCCGTCGCCGCCGATGGTGAACAGCAGCCCAATGTTGAGCCGCTCCAAGGCGTCGACCACGTCCTCCACCGGCTGGGGCCCCCGGCTCATGCCCAGGAAGGACCCGCCCCGGCCGTGCACGTTCATCACCACCTCGGGGCCAAGTTCCACCAGCTCGTGGCCGTAGTCCGGGATGAACCCCTGCAGGCCGTAGCGCACCCCCACGATGTTGTGCACTCCGTAGAGATAATGCAACTGCAGCACGATGGCCCGCACCAGGTTGTTGAGGCCGGGGCACATGCCGCCGCAGCATACGATGGCCACCTTGAGCTTGGCGGGGTCGAAGTATATCTTGCGGCGGGGGCCGGCCCGTTCAAAGCTGGGCGGGTCGGTCTGCATCTCGGAGCCCGGCTGGTAGTAGGGGTTGATGAGAACCCGGCAATGCTCCTCGGAATAACGGTCAAAGCCGGCGTTGGGCAGCGACTTGACCAGGGGGCTGTCTATCTTGGCCGGTCCCAAGTTGGCGATGGTGGTGTCCGGCCAGTCCAATCCTAAATGATCGTCAGGCACGCGGTTCTCCTTTCCGTAAGCCGATCCGGCCAGTGGGGCCGAGACCGGCAAACCCAGGCTAACACCGCAGTCTCAAGCCGGTCAAGCAACCCGGCGGCCGCCCACATGGGCGCTTTACATTTTTTAGGGGTGTGCTACGATTTCCGGGCGCCGCCTGTATTGGGCGGATTTTTTAGTACCCATCCGTGAGGACAACCATGAGCGCCTTTTTTAGCATGGAGGGCCCCCGCCGCGTAGTTTTTGGGCAGGGCAAGGCCGCCGAGTTGGGAGACGAGGTCCGCCTCTTGGGGGCCAAGCGGGTCCTGGTGGTGCTGGACCCCTCGGTGGCCGAGGCCTCGGTGGCCGAGCCGGCCCTGGCCAGCCTGGACGCCGCCAAGGTCAAGTACACCGTCTTTAGCCAGATCACCCGCGAGCCCGAGCCGGACGAGGCCGACCAGGCCGCGGCCCTGGGCCGCGAGTTCAAGGCCAAGGCGGTGGTGGGCATCGGGGGGGGCAGCGCCCTGGACTTGGCCAAGGCGGCGGCGGTGCTCATCACCAACCCGGGGAACGCGGTGGATTACGTGGGCCTGGACAAGGTGACCAAGCCCGGGCCGCCGGTGGTCTGCCTGCCCACCACCGCCGGCACCGGCAGCGAGTGCACCTGGACCGCGGTCTTCACCCGGCGGGCCGACAAGTTCAAGGGCGGCATCAACGGACGCTACCTCTACGCCCACACCGCCATCCTGGACCCCCTGCTCACGGTAACCTGTCCGCCCTACATCACGGCCATCGTGGGCATGGACGCGCTCACCCACGCCATGGAGGCCTACACCTCGCGCCAGGCCCATCCCTTGAGCGACCTGGTGGCCCTGGAGGCCATCAGCCTCATCGGGCGCTGGCTGGCCCCGGCGGTGGCCCACGGCGAAAACCTTGAGGCCCGCGAGAACATGCTGCTGGGCTCCTACCTGGCCGGCCTGGCCCTGGCCCGCTCCGGGGTGGGGGCGGTGCACGCCATGGCCTATCCCCTGGGGGCCTTCTTCGACATCCCCCACGGCGAGGCCAACGCGGTGCTGCTGCCCTACGTACTGGCCTACAACCTCATGGCCTGCCCCGAGCGCTTCGCCGACATGGGCATGTGCCTGGGCGAGCCTCCCGATGACCTGAGCACCCGCGAGATGGCCGAGTACTGCGTGGAAGAGGTGTTCCAACTATCGGCCGAGGTGGGCATTCCCGCCACCCTGGACCAACTGAAGGTCCCCCTGGTCCAGGTGCCGGCCATGGCCGAGAAGGCCATGACCGTGGCCGTGCCCATTGCCAACAACCCGCGCAAGGTCGACGCTGCCCAGTTGGAGACCATTTACCGGCAGGCCTTTGACGCCGCCTGACAAGGAGACGAGCCATGCCCGGATTCGAAGTATTGGGAAAAGAGGAACGCGACGCGGTCCTGGAGGTAATGGACCGGGGGGTGCTGTTCCGCTACGAGTTCGGCGACCAGCGCCAGGGCGCCTGGCGGGTGCGGGAGTTCGAGGAGGCCTTTGCCGCCTACACCGGCGTGGCCCACGCCCTGGCCGTGAGCAGCGGCACGGCGGCGGTGAAGGTGGCCCTGGCCGCCCTGGGGGTGGGCGCCGGCGACGAGGTGATCACCCAGGGCTTCACCTTCGTGGCCACCTGGGAGGCCATCTTGGACCTGGGGGCCAAGCCGGTATTCTGCGAGATCGACCAGAGCCTGTGCATGGACCCGGCCGACCTGGAGGCCAAGATCAGCCCGCGCACCGCCGCCATCGTGCCGGTGCACATGTTGGGGGCCCAGGCCCGCATCAAGGAGATCGCGGCGGTGGCGGAGGCCCACGGCATACCGGTGATGGAAGACACCGCCCAGGCCACCGGCGGGACCCTGGAGGGCAAGCACCTGGGCGGCTTCGGGGCCATGGGCAGCTTCAGTTTCGACTCGGTCAAGACGCTCACCACCGGCGAGGGCGGCATGGTCATCACCAACGACGCCGAGCTCTATCAGAACATGAGCGAATACCACGACCACGGCCACGACCACCAGCCGGTGGGCCGCGGCAACGAGGGCCGGCGCTTCATCGGCTTCAATTACCGCATGATGGAGCTGCAAGGCGCCCTGGGCCTGGCCCAGTTGGCCAAGCTGCCCGGCATGCTCCAAACCCAGCGCAGCAACCAGGCCAAGCTGCAGGAGGCCCTGGCCCGGGTGCCGGGCATCAGCTTCCGCCAGGTGCCCGACCCGGCCGGCGACACCGCCACCTTCCTCAGTTGGTTCATGCCCAGCGCCGAGGAGGCCGCCCGCCTGGCCGAGCTGCTGGCCCAACACGGGGCGGGGCCCATCGCCTGGGGTAACAACACCTGGCACGCCTATCCCCACTGGGAGCACCTGCACGCCGGGGCCACCGTGAGCAAAAACGGCTGGCCCTTCACCCGGCTCGACGGCGATCTGTCCTACGACCCCCGGGACCTGCCGCAGACCGCCGATATCCTGGGGCGCTGCCTCTCCTGGCAGATCATGCTGGGATGGGACGAGGCCAAGCTGCAGCAGATGGTCGAGGCCATCAACCGGGCGGTGGCGGCCTGGTAGCCGTGGGACTGCACGTCATCATACCGGCCCGTTGGGGCTCCAGCCGGTTCCAGGGCAAGCCGCTGTTTGAAATCGCCGGCCAGCCCATGATCCAGCACGTGATCAGCCGGGCGGCGGCCGCGCCCGAGGTGGACTCGGTGGTGGTGGCCACCGACGATGAGCGCATCGCCGAGGCGGTAACCGCGGTGGGCGGCCGGGCCATGATGACCAGCGCCCAGGCCCGCAGCGGCAGCGACCGCGTGGCCGAGGCTGCCGGCCTTTTGGGCCTGGCCGATGACGATATGGTGGCCAACGTGCAGGGTGATCAACCCCTGCTGCCGCCGGAGCTCATCAGCCTCTGCGCCGCGCCCCTGGCCCAGGACCCGGCCCTGGGCATGACCACCCCGGTCACCCCTTTCAAGAGCCGGCGGGAGCTGGCCGACCCCACCAACGTCAAAACGGTGATGGACCGCCGCGGCAACGCCCTGTACTTCTCGCGGGCCACCATCCCCTTTGCCCGCGACGGCCAAGAGGTGACCTGCTACAAGCACCTGGGGGTCTACCTGTTCCGCAAGAGCTTTCTGGACCTCTTCGCCTCGCTGCCCGAAGGCCGGCTGGAGGCCACCGAGAAGCTGGAGCAGCTCAGGGTGTTGGAGGCCGGCCACACCATCCGCTGCGTGATCACCGATCTGGACTCGCCCGAGGTGGACCGCCCCGAGCACGCCGAGCAGGTATCGCGCCACCTGGCCGCGGGACCAAAAACATGAACCCGGTGGCCGGGCGGGAGGCCTTTGTGGGCGTGGGGCCGGTGTGGCTCTTTTACCTGCTGGCCGCCGCGGCTTCCACGGTGTTCGTGCTGGGCCTGGTGTCGCACCTCAAGGTGTGGCGCTCCGGGCTGGCCGCCGGCGGCTCCTGGTCCTGGCGGGGGTTTTTGGTCGACGGTCTGCTCATGGCCCGGCTGTGGCGGCGTGACCCGCTGGCCGCCTGCCTGCACGCGTCACTGCTGGGGGGCTTCCTGCTGCTGTTTGCCGCCACCGGCCTCTGGGCCCTGCACGAATACACCTACCCCTTCCTGCGCGGTAGACCCTACCTGGTCTTTTCCACCGCCGCCGACCTGGCCGGCCTGCTGCTGGTGGTGGGGGTGGCGGGCCTGGCCCTGCGCCGCCTCGTCCTGGGTCGCCGGCGTTTGCCCGGCGGGTGGGAGGACTGGGGGGCCCTGGCCCTGCTGATGGTGGTGGGAGTCAGCGGCTTCCTGGCCGAGGCGGCCCGGTTGCAGGCCACCCGGCCGGCCTGGGCCTGGGCCTCGCCGGTGGGCGCGGCCCTGGCCGCCATGCTACCGGGACGGCTGGCCGGGGCCCCCGGCCTGTGGTGGTGGGTCCACGCGATCAGCGCCCTGGGGCTCATCGCCTGGCTGCCCTGGATGAAGCTGCTGCACTCCCTGGCCGCCCCGCTCAACCTGGCCACCGCGGCCGGGCGCGGCGAGCCCACCGCCGAGGCGCGCGAGGAATCGGGCCGGCCGCTGTTGGCGGGCCAGTTGCTCTCCCTGGACGCCTGCGCCCGCTGCAACCGCTGCGAGACCCGCTGTCCCTCCTTTGCCGCCGGCGAGGGGCTCTCGCCGCGCCAGCTCACCCAACAGGTGCGCCGCACCATGCTGGGCCGCCACGGTCTCTGGGCCAAGCCGCCGGACGACTCGGCCGGCGGGTCGCTCTCAGCCAGCGATCCCTTCCTCTGCACCACCTGCGGGGCCTGCCAGGAGGTATGCCCGGCCGGGGTGAGCCCCCTGGAGATCATCCGGGCCGAGCGTACCCTCTTGGTGGAGCAGGGCCAAGGGGTGCCGGGTGACGTGATCGAGGCCCTGGAGAGCCTGGCCAAGTACGCCAACCCCTGGGCCACCCCGCGCAAGAAACGCGGGGCCTGGTCCAAGGGCCTGGACCTGGTGGACCTGGCCAAGGGCGGCCAGGCCAAGTGGCTGCTCTTTGCCGGCTGCACCACTTCCCTGGACCAGCGGGCCCAGGCCATGGCCCAAGCCATGGCCCGGCTGCTGGCCGCGGCCGGGGTGAGCGCCGGGGTGCTGGGGCGCAAGGAACCCTGCTGCGGCGACATCGCCCGCCGCCTAGGCGAGGCCGGGCTTTTCGAGATGCACCTGGAAGACACGGCGGCCGTCCTGGCCGGAGTGGATTGCCAGGGCGTGGTGACCATGAGCCCCCACTGCGCCTACACCATGAACCAGGACTATCCCCGCCTGGCCCCGGCCCTGGAGCTGGAGGACGACTGGTCCCACCAGCCGCTGCACTACAGCCAGCTCCTGGACAGGCTGCTGGCCGACGGCCGCCTGGAGCTGACCGGGACGCTGGCCGGCCGGGCCACCTTCCACGACCCCTGCTACCTGGGACGCCACCGCGGCATCTTCGACCCGCCCCGCCGGGTCATCCGGGCCACCGGCCTCACCCTGGTGGAGATGGCCGACCACGGCCAGGACAGCCTGTGCTGCGGCGCCGGCGGGGGACGCATGTGGCACGCCGAGGTCCAGGACGCCGACACCCACATCTCGGCCCTGCGGGTGGCCCAGGCCCAGGCGGCCCAGGTGCGTTACCTGGTCACTGCCTGTCCCCTGTGTTTGATAATGCTCACCGACGCGGTGAAGACCGCCGGGCTGGAGGCGGAGATACAGGTGATCGACCTGGCCGAGCTGGCCCTGCGCGCCGCCGGCGGGCCGGAGCCGGCCTAGTAGATGAACACCCTCTTGATCACCAGGATCACCGGCGGCCGGCCCGGGGGATTTTTGTACAGGTAGCGAATCCGCACCTTCTTCAGCAGGTTGACGTCGCGCCCCAGGTACAGCCCGGTGAAATAGCAGAGGGCCAGGAACGTCTCGCCGGTGGGAGTGTGCACCGTCCAGGCGCGGGCCACCCGGGCTGGGCCGTGCCGGGCGTGGGCGGCCACGTCGCGCCGGTTCAGGGCCCAGTCGGCGGTGTCGATCCCGGCCCGCAGGCTGAAGATGTGCGGCCGGTTCAGGTCGTCTTCGGCGTTGATCACCGCCAGGGCCTCCCCCTGCCTCACCTGGGCCCCGTTGCGGACCATGCTCACCACGAACAGGGCGTTGAGGTTGGTCACCCAGGCCGGCGCCGGCAGGACCACTTGGGGATGCTCCGGCCCCAGGATGATGGTCTTGGGCGCTAGTTCGGCCCGGCTACGCTCCAACAGCTCACGGGCGCTGTCGGCCATGGGCGGGGCCGGCATCAATAGCAGGGGGGCCAGCAAAAACAGCAGGGCCAGCGAAGACAGCACCACCCCCAACACCTTGCGCTGCTGGTCCACGGCCAACAGCTTGGGCCGGCCGGCCAAGGGCCAGGAGTACTCGGCCAGGAGCCCCAGGCAGATCACCACGAAGGCCCCGGCCCCCAGGGCGCGCAACCACAAGCTCTGCAGGAACAGCTCGCCCATGTTGGGCTGCCACCAGGCGGCGGCCAGGGCCACCGCGCCCCCTACCCCCCACCACACCAGCATGATGGCCCGCAGCAGCCAGTACAGGCTCACCGCGCCCTGGCGCAACTCGGGACGCCGCCCCCGGGCCAACTGCATGCCGATGAGCCCCAGGAGCACGGCCAGCACCCCGGCCATGGGCAGTAGGCCAAACCAGGTGACCGCCAGGGCCGGACCCGGCCCCATGGCCACGGCCAGGTAGCCCAGCCAGGCCGAGCGCATCCGGAGTCCCCACAGCGGCAGGAGCATGAGCACCGCCCCGGCGATGCCTCCCCACAGCACGGCCCCGGCCAAGCGCAGCACCAGCGGGCCGATGGGCAAAGGCCAGCGGGCCACCAGGTCCACCCCCACCCAGGGCAGCAGCAGCAGGCCGGCCAGGCCGGCCAGGCTGGCCGCACCCAGAGCGGTAAACCAGGTTACCCGGCGGCGGCTCGCCAGGCGGCTGCGCAACTCCAGGGCCAGGCCGGCCAGGCGCATGGAGATGGCCCCGAGGTAGACCGCGCCCAGCCAGAGCTTGTAATTGCCCAGGTGGCGGCCGAAGAGCAGCAGAGCCAAAAACAACCCGGCCGCCGCAAAAGAGCCCCAGGCCAGGGCCTCGGGCCGCACGGTCTGGGGCGGGGTCTCTTCGCCGGCGCGGCGGCGCCTGGGGCCCAGCAGGGACGGGCCGCCGAGCAGCACCAACCAGCCCAGGGCGAACCAGTAATGCTCCTGGCCCAGCAGCCGCACCCCCACCCGGGGCCACAGCCAGAGCATGGCCAGGGAGGCCGCCAGGGCCAGGGCCAGCTCCCACAGGGCGGAGCTCAAACGCCGCCAGCGATCGCTAGGGCTCACCGGCCACCTCCCGGTATATGGCCAGGACGCTCTGGGCCGCCCGTTGCCAGGAAAAAGACGCCGCCCGCCGACGGCCGCGGTCCCGCAAATCGTCGGCCGCGCCCGGCTGGGTAAGCAGGGCGGCCATGGCCTCGGCCAGGGCGGCCGCGTCGCCGGGCGGCACCAGCCAACCGGCGTCGCCCACCACCTCGGGCACCGAGCTGGAACCCACCGCCACCACCGGCGCGCCGCAGGCCATGGCCTCAAGCGGCGGCAGGCCGAAGCCCTCGTACAGCGAGGGATAGACAAACCCGGCGGTGGCCGTGAACAACGCCGGCAGGTCCTGGTCCTCCACAAAGCCCAGCTCGCGCACCGACTCCTGCAGGCCCAACCGCTCCACGGCCGCCCGCAGCTTGGGGTACTGCTTGTCCTGCTTTATCTTGCCGGCCAGGGCCAGGCGGTGGGCCAGCCCCTGTTCGCGCAGGATGGCCAAGGCCTCCAGCAGGCTGCCCAGGTCCTTGCGCTGGTCGATGCCGCCCACGTAAAAGAAAAACGGCTCGCCGCCGGCCAGCCCGTGCCGGCCCAGCACCTCGGCCACCCGGGCCGGGTCGTCCACCGGCCGCAGTTGGGGCGAGACGGCCAGGTAGACCACCTCGATGATCGCCGGGTCCACGCCGTAGAGCTCCACCACGTCGCGCTTGGTGGCCTGGCTGTCGGCGATGATGGCCCGGGCGCGGCCCAGGCAGCGGGTCTCCAGCCAGCGCTCCAGGTTAAAGCGCAGGGGACTCTTGTCCTCCAGGTAGAGGTGCTTGAGGCGTTGGGCGATGAGGTCGTGCACCGTTACCACGGTGGGCGAGCCCGGCCGGGCCGGGGCGTCCAAGTGACTGAAAAAGTGCACCGGCCGGCCGAGGCGCCAGGCGTCTGCCAGCCGGCGTTTGCTCAGCAGGTGTTCGCTGATGAGCCGCTTGCCGATGGGCAGCCAGCCGGGGGCGTAGCCCACCGCCAGCCGCGGGATGTCCAGCGGCAGCTCGGGATCGGGCAGGTTGTCGCGCACCAGCACGCTTAGGTGCTCGGGCCCCAACAGGTCGTAGAACTCGGATAGCAGGTGCTTGGCATAGCGGCCGATACCCCGCTCCAGGTGCAGCTTGTAGCCCGGCTGTAGCGGGCGGCCGTCGCAGACCACGCTGAGCATCAGTCCCTCACCTTCAGTCCCAGCCTTTGGGTCAATACCCGACGAAAGACCTGGTGCACCGCCTCGGGCTGGAAGGCCTTTAACCGCCGCCGGCCGCGCTGGGCCAATTCACGGGCCAGCTCTTGGTGGCCCAACACCTCGGCGGTCACTTCGGCCACGGTCACCGGGTCCTTGTCTTTAAGCAGTATACCGCCTTCACCCAGGGTGCCGGGCACCGCGGCGGCGGCGTAGGCCACGATGGGCAGGCCGAAGTACATGGACTCGATCAGCGGCACGCAAAAGCCCTCGTGCTCCGACAGGCACAGGTAGGCCCCGGCCAATTGGTAGTAGGCGTTGAGCGCCGGGTTGGAGACATGGCCCACCAGGTGCACCCCGGGTACCCGCAGCCGGGCCATCAGGTCGCGCAGGCCAGCCATGTAGGGCTCCATGCCCTTGTGGTTGCCCACCAGCAGCAGGCGCACCCCGGGCACCAGGCGGCTAAGCCAGTACTGGGTCTTGAGCAGGTCCTCGATCTTCTTGTTGGGAGCCATGCGCCCCACGTGCAGCACCACCGGCCCGCCCTGGCCGAAGCGGTGGGCCACCAGGGGATCGGGCGGCGCGGCCAGACGGGTGAGGTCCAGCAGGATGGGCATCTCGCTGTAGGCCCGGTAGCCGGCCTCGGCCAGCTCGGCCGCGTTGTAGGCGCTGTCGGCCAGCCCCAGTTCCACCGCCGGGGCCAGGGCCGCCAGTTGCTCGCGTCCCCGGCGGCAGCGGGCGGCCACCTCGGGATGCACCGGCTCGATGAAGTGGGCCGGGGTGATGTTGTGGTAGCGCAGGACCTTGCGCCCCGGGGCGGCGGCGAAGCGATCCCAGAAATCGTGGCCAATGGAAAAATGGCCCAGCACCACGTCCGCCGGCCGCACCTCCTGGTCCAGGGCCTCCAGGGGCCGCACCTGGTCGCCGAGCCGGCGGTCGATGGTCTTGGCGAATATCTCGCTGGCTATTCCCCACGACCGCAGCAGCTTGCGCAGGGCCAGGGTCTCGCCGCCGATGGCGTCGCCAAAGGCGAACTCCGGCACCACCTGGTGCACCGCCGGACCGGCGCCACCGGCCGGCCGGGGCTCGGCCTTGGGCGCCTCGGGGGTGGGCGTGGTCCCGGCCATCTCGCGGTTAAGGCGCTCCACCAGCTCCAGGTAGCGCCCGGTCACCACCGGCCAGGTGTAGTTGTCCAGCACGTAGCGCCGGCCGCTGGCGGCCAGCCGCTCGCGCAGCCCGGGGTCCTGACGCAACAGGTCCAAGCCCTCGGCGAAATGCAGGTAGTCGCCAAAGACCAGCCCGCCGCTGCAGCGCATGACATGCCCCCGGGTCACCGCGCAACGCTGGTGCACCATCACCGGGGTGCCGGCCAGCCAGGCCTCCATGATCACCAGCGAGAAGCTCTCGTTGAGCGACGGCTGCACCAGCATCTGGGCCGCGGCATAGGCGTCGTACTTGTCCTGCGCCTCCACAAAACCCAGGTCCACCACCGACCCTTGCGCCTCGGCCGGGATATCGGCCGCCAGGTTGCCCATGAGCACCAGCTTGAGGCCGTCGGCCCCGCCGCGTTCCTGCACGTACTGCTGGAAGTAGCGCATCAGCAGGGGGATGTTCTTGGTGGCGTCCTTGCGGCCGGCGTAGAGGATAAAGGGGCCGTCGATGCCAAAGCGGCGTTCAAAGCGCGCCGCGTCGGCCGACCACAGATGGTCCACCCCCTCGCCCAGGACCAGGGGTTCGGTGGCCCCCAGGTCGCAGAGGGCGGCGGCCACCGCCATCTCCTCGGGCACGTGGAAAACCAGGGCCCGGCTGGCCTCAAAGGCGCGGCGCACCGCGGCCAGGCGGGCGTAGCCCTCGTCGTGCAGGCAGGGGATGATCACCGAACGTTCCGGGTGGATCAGCGGCCCCCACACCGAGGAGGTGAACATGTAGGGGATGAAGAAAAACGGCCCCAGCTCGGGGTGCCGGCGGATGTAGTCCAACAGCTCGGGGCACGGCACCAGGTTGGCGAAGAATTCCTGCTCCTCGCGGGGACCCAGGGTCTCGCCGGCCATGACCCGCAGGTTGAGCAGGCTGAAGCGCTGGTGGTTGCGCCCCGCGGCCGCAAAGCGCCGCACCATCACGCCGTCTTCCACGCTATCGCCCAGCGGCAGGCGGTTGGCCGACCAGTCGCTGCCCAGGCCGGCCAGGTCGGTGGTGAGCACCCGCACTTCCACCCCGGCGGCGGCCAGGCACTGGGCGGTGCGGCGGGCCTCGGCCTCGGCCCCACCGGGGATAGCGGCCCCGTACCAGGGAGTGACAAAGGTGGCCCGCAGGCCGGGGCGGCCGGCGCGGGGCAGCCGGTAACGCGGGCGCGGCGGCGGCGGCGCAGGGCCGCGGCGGGCGGTGGCCGGCTCGGTCTGCGTCTCGTCGCTCACCTGGCGGATCAGATCCAGGTAGCGCTGGGTCACTTGCGGCCAGGTGTAGTTGGCCCGCACGTAGCGCGCCCCGGCGGCGGCCAGCTCGGCGGCGGTCTCGGGCCGGCTGAGCAGCAACTCCAGGGCCTCGGCAAAATGGGGGAAGTCGCTGAAGACCAGGCCGCCGCCGGCGCTCAGCACGTGGCCCCGGGTCACCGCGCAGTCGCGGTTGACCAGCACCGGGGTGCCGGCCAACCAGGCCTCCATGATCACCAGCGAGAAGCTCTCGTTGAACGACGGCTGCACCAGCACCTGGGCCGCGGCGTAGGCGTCGTACTTGTCCTGCACCGGCAGGTAGCCCAGGTCGATGACGTGCTGCCGGCCGCCGGGCGGGATGGGGGCCTCCAGGTTGCCCATGAGCACCAGCTTGAGCCCCGGCGGCGACGCGGCGCCGGCCACGTAGCGCAGGAAATAGTCCACCAGCAGGGGCACGTTCTTGCCGGCGTCCTTGCGGCCGGCGTAGAGGATAAAGGGAGCGTCGATACCGTGGGCCTGGCGGAAGCGGGCCGCGTCGCCGCGCCAGTCGGTCTCCACCCCCAGGCCCATGACCCGGCAGTCGGCCTGGTCCAGGCTGTAGAGCCGGCGGGCCAGGTCCCGCTCGGCCGGGGAGTTGAAGGCCAGGGCGCGGCAGCTCTCCATGGCCCGGCGCACCGCCTTGAGCCGGGCGTGACCCTCGTCGTGCAGGCAGGGGATGAGTACCGAGCGATCCGGGTGGACCAGCGGCCCCCACACCGAGGTGGTGAAGATATAGGGGATGAAGAAAAAGGGACCCTGCTCGGGGTGCTCGGCCAGGTATTGCAGCAGCTCCGGGCTGTGGGCCATGTGGGCGAAGTAGTCGTGTTCCTCCTGGGCGCTGAGCACCTCCTGGTGCCGGATGCGCTGGCCCAGGGCGTTGTGCCGGGAGCGGTCGCGGGCCGCGGTGGGAAAACGGTGCACCGCGATGCCGCCGTCCTGGCTGGGACCGGGCTCGAAGTGGTCGCTGTCCCAGTCGGTACCCAGACCCTTTAGCCAGGTGGCCAGCACCCGCACCCGCACCCCGGCCGCGGCCAGGTGGGCCATGAGTTGGCGGGCGGCGGCCTCGGCCCCGCCGGGGATGCCCTGGCCGTACCAGGGCAGCACAAAGGTGGCCCCCAGGCCCTGCTGGTCGCCGGAGGCCACGCTTTACTTCCTGCCTTTCACCACGTACTCCTGGTGGCTGAACAGCAGTTGGTTGAGCCGGGTGACGTTGCGGTTGAAGGCGTCGATCATGGCTCCCTGGCCCGAGCCCTGGTAGGGCTCCAGGCGGCCCTCGGCCGGCACCGGCGAGCGGTTGATGATCACCACCTCGCCCAGGCCGGCCCAGCGCCACAGGAAACGGGCCGCCTCGGGGTGGATGGGGTTGCGGTGGGTGATGTCCAGGTAAAAGGCGCTGGCCAAAGTGCTGAGGCACTGGGGGTTGATGGTCTCGGCCAAGAGCACCCCACCCTCTTTGAGCTTGGCCGCGCAGGCGGCCACCAGCTCCACCAGGTAGTCGGGCTCCAGGTGCTCGATGATCTGCGACAGCATGATGCCGCCTAGGCTCTCGTCGTCCAACCCGCGCAGGTAAGCCAGGGCCTCGCCGGCGTGGGCCTCCAGGCCCCGCTCGCGGCAGTGGGCGGCCATCTCCGGGTTGCGGTCCACCCCCATTGCCGGCAGGCCGGCCTCGGCGGCCAGCTCCAGGAACTCGCCCCGGCCGCAGCCGATATCCAGCAGCGGGGCCCCGGGGCCCACCGCGCCGGCCAGGTGCTCCAGCAGGGGCCTCTGCCGCGCCTTGATCTCATCGCGCGAGCCCCGGTGCAGGTCCTCGAAGGCCAGGTAGGCCGCGCCGCGGGCCGCGTCGCGGGCCTCCTCCAGGGCCGCCCGGGCCGCTGGCGAGTCCGCCTCCGCTCGGTCTCGCAGCGTCTCCTGCAGGCCGGCCAAGAGGTTTTCCAGGCGGGCGTGGCCGGCCCCGGCCTGGCGCTCCAGGGCCGATAGGCGCGCCTCGGCGCTGCGCTTGGTCTCGGTGAGCTCGCTGCCCAACTGGTAGCGCAAGTCCGAGTAGTTGGCCGAGAGCACTGACAGCAGCTTGATCACCTCGGCGTTGAAAAGCACCTGGCGGGCCAACACCAGGTTCACGTAGGGCTTGGTGATACGGTGCAGCAGGCGCTTGGCCCCGGCCACCAGCCTCCCCGCCAGGCCGGTGCGGTGGGTGCTCACCCCGCAGACGGTGGTGTCCCACAGCTCCTGCAACTGGGCCGCGCGGTAGGCCAGCTCGGCGGCCGAGGAGTCCTGGGACGCCTCGGCCAAGCTCAGCGCCTCTTCCTCCACCCGGCGCACCTCGGCCGGGTCGTAGAGCCCCTGGGCGGTTTTTTCGGCCACCCGGCGGTCCACCTCGGCCAGCAGGGCCTCGATGTCCGGGGGGCGGTTGTCTTTGTCCTGGCTACTCATGGCCTCTCCAGAAACCACCGGTGCGGCCGGCGGCAACGGCTCTCACACCTCGATAAAATCCATCTCCGCGGTAAGGCGCATCTGCTGCTCAAGCGGCTCGGCCGCGGTGCGCCGGCGGTGGGGATAAAAACAAGCGGCTGGCTCCTGCTCGGGCAACTGGTCGCTCAACAAGTCGCGCCGCACCAAGAAGGCGTTGGCCCCCGAGGAGTCGCAGCCCACCAGGGCGTAACCCTTTTGACGGCCCAGCTTGGCCATGGCCGCCAGGGAGGCGCCGTGGTAGTAGCCGCTGGGGTGGCAGGCGAAACGGTTGAAGTCCGGCGCCGGGCGCACCGCGGCCGCGCGCCGGGGCCCCAGCGAGGCGTTGTACTCGATCACCACTACCCGGGGCTCCACCTGGCTGATGGCCTCAAAGACCCAGTAGTCGTTGCCGTCGATGTCGATGGACAACAGGTCGATCTCGCCGGCCAGGCCGCGGGCGGCCAGCAGTTGGTCGATGTTCTCCGGGCTCACCTGTTGCAGGTCGATGGCGACCCGGTCGGCCGCGGGACCCAGGCGCTGGGCGTAGTAGCGCTGGGCCGCCTCCACGTTTTCGGGCACGCAGTCCATCAGCAGGCCGCGCCAGCCGAAGTTGATGATGAGGTTGGCCGCGTTGCACTCGCGCCCGTCCTCGATGCCGAACTCCACCACCTGGTGGGTGGCCGCCCCCACCAGGGAAAACAGGTAGAGCAGGATGCCGTCCTCGCCGTGTTGGCTATGCACCTTGAACTCGTGGGAGCGCAGCCGGGCGGCGGGATCGCCAGCCGCGGCCACCGCCGCGTAGCGGCGCTTGAGCAGGTTGGCCAGGTTGTCCTCCAGGGCGGCCAGGCGCTGGCCCACCGGGCGGTCGCCCAGGTGGCGGGCCTCGTCGCTGGCCATGAGCAGGTCCAACAGGTTGCGCCGGCTCATGTCCCCGGCGGCCAGCTCGGCGGTGTAGCGGGCCTGCCCCTTGGGGTCGGGCGGCCGGCCCAATATCATATGGTAGGCCAGGGCCACGAAGAGGCGGTCGTCCACCGGCCCCAGGCCCAGGCCGCCCGGCCCGCCGGCCAGCTTTCGCAGCAGACGCCTTAGCATCACTCACCTCCCTCGTCGCGGGCCGCCAGGCTCCAGGTGTGCGGCGGCCGGTACACCCCGTCGTCGGCCACCGGGCTGCGCACCGCGAAGCTGGCCACCCGCCGGCGATAATCATAGGGCGTGTCCAGGGTGGAGACCACCGCCACGTCCAGGAAATAGGTGCCCGGCACCAGGTCCAGGCGGGAGCAGGCCAGGCGCACCGTGCCCCGGGAGGGAAACTCTGGCAGTTCGGCCCGGTCGATCTTGGTGTTGCTGCCAAAGCACAGCACCCCGGCGGCGTTGTGGATGGCCACCCCGAAGACCAGGTCGCGCGGGGCGCCGTCGGCCTGGTAGTCCATCTCCACGGTCATGGCCTCGCCGGTGCTAAACACCGCCCGCTCCCCTCCCCCGGCGTCGGTGGTGCGCACCGCGGTGATCTGCACCTCGCCGCTGCCCCAGCGCTGCTGGCCGTCTATGTCGGCTTGGGCGCAGGACTGGCGGCGGATGCTGTCCTCGCTGGCGGCCACTTTTTCCAGGTAGGCGTCGATGACCCGGCGGGGCTGGCCGCGGGCGGCCAGGCAGCCGCCGTCGAGCCACACCACCTCGTCGGCAAAGCGCTCCACCAGACCCAGGTTGTGCGAGACCAGGCAGATGGTCACCCCGGCGCGGCGCAGTTGGTGGATCTTGTCTTCGCATTTGCGCACAAAGGCCTCGTCGCCCACGGCCAGGACCTCGTCCACTAACAGCACCTCCGGGTCCACGTTCACCGCCACGCTGAAACCCAGGCGCACGTACATGCCCGAGGAATAGGTCTTCACCGGCGCGTCGATGTATTCGCCCAGGCCGGAGTAGGCGGCGATGGCCTCGAAGCGCTCGGCGATCTCGGCCTTGTCCAGGCCCAGGATGGCGCCGTTTAGGTACACGTTCTCGCGCCCGGTGAACTCGGGGTGGAAGCCGGTGCCCAGCTCGATGAGGCTGCTGAGCCGGCCCTCCACCCGCACCTGGCCCTGGTCGGGACGGTAGATGCCGGCAATGATCTTGAGCAGGGTGGACTTGCCGCAGCCGTTTTGGCCGATGAGCGCCAGGGTGGTGCCTCGCTGAACCGCCAGGTCGATGCCGTCGAGCACCGTGATCACGTCGCGGCGGCCGCCGCGGCCCGCGGCCCGGGCCAGCAGCGACTTCCACGAGGCGGCCGGGCCACCCTCCATGAAGTCGCGGGCAAAGCGCTTCACCACGCCGCGCACCTCTATACTCGTCCGGCGGCTCATACGCGCTCCGCGAAAAAGTCCTTGCGGGACTCGAAAACCGCCACGGCCAGCCACAACAGCAGCAGCGACAGGCCGCCGATTATGGCCAGGTGGTCCCAGCGGGGCCAGGCGCCCTCGAAGAAGATGCGGTGGTAGGCCAGGGTGAAGTGGGTGGCCGGGTTGAGACGCACCGGGATGGCTAGAACCGCCGGCACCTTGGCCAAAAACCACATGGGGTAGAAGATGGGGGTGAGGAAGAACCACAGTTGCATCAGGTTACCCAGGATGTGCTGGGTGTCGCGCAGGTACACGTTGGCCGTGGCCAGCAGCAGCACGCAGGCGTAGATGAACAGGAGGTGCAGGGCGGCCACCAGGGGGAAGGCCGCCAGGGCCGGGGTGAGCGGCACTCCCCAGGCCAGGAGGAAGCCGATGAGTATGGGCAGGCTCAGCAGGTAGTTGATGAAGTTGGCCGCCACCTGCACCGCCGGCAGCACCTGTTGGGGAAAGGCCACCTTGGTCACCAGGGCCCGACCGTTGGTGATGGCCCCGGCCCCGCCGATGAGCGCCTGGGAGAAAAACACCCAGGGCAAGAGCCCGGTGAACATGTAGACGGTATAGTTCTCCATGTTGATCTTGAAGTAGAACTTGAAGACCAGGGCATAGACCGCCAGCATCATCAAGGGGTTGAGAAAGGTCCACAAGAAGCCCATGGCCGAGCCGCGGTAGCGCCCTTTCAGCTCGCGCCCCACCAGGGCCCACACCAGGGCGCGGTGGCGGTACAGATCGGCCAGATGTTGGACCACGCGCATCTTCGTTCCCGAACCCTCGATCAATACTGAACAATCCCGCCGACCCCGCGGCGGCTGGCAATTTGTAGCCCGCTTTGTCCGCGGCGTCAACCCCGGCTATGGCCGGCCGCGGCGCGCCTTGGACTCGGCCGGTCCGGTTATCCGGTCTAAATATAACACATGGGCCAGCAGCCGGCCGGGGCCCCGGCGGCCGCCGAACTTGCTTACTACAGGTGGTTCAGGTACAAAGGAGGCGGCGCGATCACCCACCAACCCAGGACTAGGGATCAGGCGTTGAAGAAAAAATTCCAACTATTGGTCTTGAAGATACTCCAGCTCATCTTCGGCCGCCGGCATATGAACCTGGTGGACCTGTACTTCGGCTACCGCATCTTCTTCAACCGCCCCCCCGACCCCGAGGGCTGGCTCACCCATTGGAACTTCGCCGCCCGGCCCCGCCATTCGGTGGGCTGGCTCACCGAGATATTCCTGCGCAGCCAGGAGTTCCAGAACCGGCTGGGCCAGCAGTCGGTCTACGACACC
>JAMOVV010000057.1 GCA_027067385.1 Desulfarculaceae bacterium | reverse complement strand
GCCAAAAAGGGTATGTCCTCGGCCCGCTGGCGCAACGCCGGCAGCTCCAGACTCACCACGTTCAGCCGGTAATACAGGTCCTCCCGGAAATGCCCCCGCTCCACCATGTCGCGCATGCGCTTGTTGGTGGCCGCCACGATGCGCACGTCGGCCTCCAGAGTCTTCTCCCCTCCCACCCGCTCGAACTGGCGGTCCTGGATAACCCGCAATAGCGAAAGCTGGGTCAACGGGCTGATCTCGGCCACCTCGTCTAAAAATATGGTCCCGCCCTGGGCCAGTTCAAAGCGTCCGGCCTTGCGGCGGATGGCCCCGGTGAAGGCGCCTTTCTCGTGGCCGAAAAGCTCCGAAGCCAACAGGGTCTCGGGATAGGCCGAGCAGTTCACCACCACGAACGGGCCGTCGGACCGCTGGCTGAAACGATGCACCACCTCGGCCAAGAGCCCCTTGCCGGTGCCCGACTCACCCTCCAAAAGCACCGTGGTGTCTGTAGCCACCACCTGCTCCAGCACGCTGGCCAACTCCTGGATCTTGGGAGAACCGCCCATCACCTGGGCCAGGTAGCGCCGCATCTCCAAGGTGCGTTGGGCCTCCTGGCGGCCCACCCGCTCGTAAAGCAAATCTTCGTACAAGCTCCGGATGCGCAGCATCACCCGCACCCGGCTAAGCATGGTGTCGATGTCCACCGGCTTGGTGAGAAAATCCTCGGCCCCCATCTCCAGGGCCCTGAGCGCGCTTTTTTTGTCATCCAGGGCCGATAGCACCACCACCGGGACATAGCGCAAACGGCCGTCGGCCTTGACGTGCTTCAAAAATTCCCACCCGCTCATCTTCGGCAGGATCAAGTCCAACAGCACCAGGTCGAACCCCGGCTCCCGGCCCAGGGCCGCCAGGGCGTCTTCGCCGGTGGAGCTGACCCAAAAGTCAAAGCCTTCGGACCGGATCAGCTCGGAGATGAAACGCGCGGTGTCGGGGTTGTCCTCTACGATAAGTATTCGGGCATCGGGATTGACCGCCGGTAGGCCGATCTCGCTCACGAAGATTCCTCGACGCCCGGGGCCAGGGCGCATTCGAGGCAGGCCTGGCCCAGGCGCTCCAGGTAAATATCTTGGGTCAGCCCGGGCCTGGGCGAGGCGACGCCGGTGAGCTCGTTGCCCCACAACGCCAACTGGGGGCAGGTGCCGCCGCTGAGGTGAAAACACTTGGTCCAAAGGGGGGCCTGTGACATTTTTTCCCTAAAGGTTGCATTTTTCGCTCAAACTATTAACATCACCTGATGTTATCAGTTTTAGGGGGTGGGGTTCAACACGCTCCGCCACGGGGTGATCCAGGGGAGAATTTTTTTGCCAAGCTTTAATTCTCCCCAGCCCTGTAGGTGGTTGTACGTTTTTAAAAATCCTGATTCCCATTGACAACTGCTCATTAAATCGGTTAAATGAGCAAAAAAATCGATCCACTGGCGAAGAATCAACATGGATCTCCACACGCGTTGCAAACAGCAGCTCGAGCCCCTTCACCTGCTTAAGGGCACGGGCTACTACCCATATTTTAGAACCATCGAGAAATCGTTCGGCACCGAGGTACAGGTGGCTGGCCAGCGCATGATTATGGTCGGCTCCAATGACTACCTGGGCCTCAGCCATCACCCCAAGGTCCAGGAGGCCGCTGCCGAGGCGGCGCGTAAATGGGGCTCGGGCACCGGCGGCTCCCGCTTCCTGTGCGGCAACCTGGCCCTGCACGAAGAACTGGAAGAACGCCTGGCCGCCTTTGTGGGCAAGAAAAAAGCCGTGGTGCACGCCACCGGCTTCATGACCAACCTCGGCTCCATCGCCAGCCTGCTCACCTCCGACGACATCATCATCTGCGACCGCGAGGACCACGCCTCCATCTTCGAAGGCTGCAAGGCCTCCGGCGGCAAGGTCATCCCCTTCTCGCATAACGACCCCGACGACGCCCTGCGCAAACTCGATAAGGCCCGCGGCAAAAACCCCAAAGGTTGCGTGGTGTTAATCACCGAAGGCGTCTTCAGCATGTCCGGCGACCTGGCCGAACTGCCAGGACTGGTCAAGCTCAAAGAAAACCACCCCGACATGCTCATCTACCTCGACGACGCCCACGGCCTCGGCGTGATGGGACCCGGCGGGCGCGGCACTGCCGCCCACTTCGACCTCAATCCCCAGGTCGACTTCATCATGGGCACTTTCAGCAAGGCCTTCGCCTCGGTCGGCGGCTTCCTGGCCGGCGACGACGAGCTCCTGCTGGAGTACGTGCGACACGAGTCGCGCCCCCTCATCTTCTCCGCCGCCCTGCCGGCGGCCAACGTGGCCACCGTGCTGGCCAGCCTCACCCTAATCGAACAACAGCCCGAAATGGTCGAGCGGCTCATGGACATCACCGAAAAGGTGAGAGCCGGCTATGCCCAGATCGGCCTCTACGTCCGCAATCACGGCACCCCCATCATCCCCATCTACATCGGCCAAGAGATCAAGGCCTTTGCCGTGACCCAAGAGCTCTTTGACAAGGGCGTCTACGCCCTGCCGGCCATCTTCCCCGCCGTGCCCAAGGGACAGGCCGTGATCCGCACCGCCTTCATGGCCAATCACGAGCCCCACCACATCGACCGGGTCTTGGAGGTCATCGAAGACCTGGCCAACAAGTACTCCATTCGCATCCCGGACTTGGTGGAAGAAGGCTCTTTACCCGAGTCGGTATTAGATGAGCACGGTGGCTACACCGACCAACCCCAACCTACGGCCCAGGCCGTAGTAGGCACCGGCGGCGAATAACCGGGGCCCGCGAGGGGGCCAGCAAGCGGGGGACGAGCAAAGGGGCCAGCGAGCGGGGCGAAGGGGCCAGCGAGCGGGGCGAAGGGGCGAGCAAGCGGGGCGAAGGGGCCAAGCAAGCGGGG
>JAMOVV010000056.1 GCA_027067385.1 Desulfarculaceae bacterium | reverse complement strand
GGCCATGCTCTTCGGCGGGGTGGGCGTGGCCCAGCTCCGCTTGCAGGCCGCCGGCACCCTGCTGCCCTCGGCCCTGCTCAACGTGCTGCCCTACCTGCTCACGGTGGTGATCCTGGTGGTGATCACCCTGCGCCAGCGCCGCACCGGCCGGGTGGAGGCCCCGGCCGCCCTGGGCAGGCCCTTCCGGCGCGGAGAGTAGGCTAGCGTAGCCCCCGCCCGGCCAGGCCCTCCAGCAGCTCATCCCGGCGTGCCAACACCTGCCCGGCCAACTGCAACATGCCGCGGCCCCGGGCCAGGTTCTGCCGGGCCAGGGAGGGGTAGCGCGCCTGGTCCCAGGCGAAGTAGCTTTCCTGGAAATAGTCGCGCAGGTAGCGCCAGGCCAGGTTCAGGGCCACCCCGGCCACCGCGTCCGGCAGCCCCTGCCAGCCGCCGTCCGGCTCCAGTCCGGCGGCGGCATAGCCCGCGGCCCCGGCCCAGAAGGTCTCCTGGTCCAGCTCCACCCGGTCGTCCTGGTCCCGCCGGCCGGCCCAGGAGCGCAGCGCGTCGGCCACGTCCAGGATCACCGGCCCACGCTTGACGGTATCCAGATCCACCAGGGCGGTCACCTCGCCCTGATCGTCGAACAGGAAATTGTCCAGCTTGGGGTCGCCGTGCAACACCGCCTGGGTTCCATCCTCCAGGCCGGGCAGGCCGGCGGCCAGCTCGGCCCCCCGCTCCAGGTCGTCCCGCACCTCCGCCAGCTTGGGGTCGCCGGCGAAGTCCTCCGCCAGCCCTTGCCACTTCTCCGGCCCGAAGGGTTCTTGCAGGGCGTGTTCGCCCAGGGGGCCGGGCAGAAGCTCCAGCTCGCACTGGGCCAGGGCGCGGTGGAAGCGCCCCAGAAAGCCCAGGGCCCTGGCCGCAGCCTCCGGGGAGGGTGCTTTGAGAGGGCGGCCCTCCACCCAGGACAGCAGGCGCCAGTGGCCGTCGGCCTCCACCCAGGGCTGGCCGTCGTTGGCGTGCACCAGCCAGGGGGCCGGCACCCCCTGGCGCAGCAGGCAATGTCCCACCCGGGCCAGGTTCTCGGTGACCGCGCCGTCCCGCGCCAGGAGCGGATTGAGCCGTTGCAGCACGAAGCGGCCCTGGGCCGCGTCCACCACGAAGGAGAGGTTGACCCTGCCCCGGTGCAGGGGGCGCACCCGAAGCGGCGGGGTTAGGCCATAGGCGCCACGCACCACCCTTCTCGCCTGTTGAATGAAGGCCATCTCGCCACCACCTTTCCCGCCCGCCGGCCGCGGGCGAGGCTGAATTATATGCCGCCTCCCGCCCGCCGGCAATCGCTCCCTGCCGGGGGCAGACGCCGCCGCCTGAAGCTGGTATTCCTATAGCCAGCACGCAATCGAACCGGAGGTAAGCTCATGGAGATGCAACTGGCGGGAAAGAAGGCCCTGGTGGCCGGGGCCAGCCGGGGACTGGGCCTGGCGGTGGCCCGGGGCCTGGCGGCCGAGGGGTGCCACCTGGCCATGTGCGCCCGCGGCGAGGAAAACCTGGAAAAGGCGGCCCAGGCGATCCAGCAGCAGTTCGGGGTGCGGGTCATGGCCCGGGCGGTGGACCTCACCGCCCCCGGCGCGGCCGCCGAGTTCAGCCAGGCGGCCGTGGCCGAGCTGGAGGGGCTGGACATCGTGGTGACCAATGCCGGCGGTCCGCCGGCCGGTGGCTTCGACGACTTCGCCGAGGACGACTGGCGCCGGGCGGTGGAGCTCACCCTGCTGCCGGCCCAGGCCCTGGTGCGCCCGGCCCTGGCGGGCATGCGCCAGCAAGGCTGGGGGCGCATCATCAACATGACCAGCATCTCGGTGAAGCAGCCCATCGCCGGGCTCATGCTCTCCAACAGCATCCGGGCCGCGGTGGTGGGCTGGGGCAAGACGCTGGCCGACGAGCTGGCCGCCCACGGCATCACGGTGAACAACGTCTGCCCGGGCTGGATGTACACCGAACGGGTGGAGCAGCTTTTGGAGCACCGGGCCCAGAGCCAGGGAATCAGCCGGGACCAAGCCATGCAGGCCATCGTGGCGGGCATCCCCTTGGGCCGCATGGGCCGGCCTCAGGAATTCGCCGACCTGGTGGTGTTTCTGGCCAGCCCGCGCGCCGACTACATAACCGGCGCCACCTACTGGATCGACGGCGGCCTCTACCGCGGGCTGATGTAGCCCCTAGCCGCCGGGGATGAGCCCGGCCACCACGTGGATCACCAGGTCCTGGTCGCCGGTGTTGGTGAGCTGATGGAACGCGCCGATGGGGATGTGGATGGCGTCGCCGGGCCCCACCGGGCGGGTGTCGTCGTCCACCTGCATGAGCCCCTGGCCGGAGAGAATGATGTAGATCTCCTCCATGGGGTCCACGTGCCCCTCCAGGCGCCGGCCCGGCGGCACCACCGCATGGGCCAGGAACATCATGGTACGCAGGTGACGCGGGGTGAGCAGCATGTGGGCGGTGCCGCCGCCGTGGGCCTGGTAGCGGCTGGCCGCCACCTCGGGATGCTCAAGGTTGCGCAGGACCATCAGGCGCGGCCTTCCTCAGTAGAGCCTGGGGTCCAGGGCGTCACGGATGCCCTCGCCCAGCAGGTTGTAGCCCAGCACCGTGACCAGGATGGCCAGGCCGGGGAAGAAGGAGAGCCACCAGGCTATCTCGATGTTGGCCTTGCCCTGGGTGAGTATGTTGCCCCAACTGGGCGACGGCGGCTGTACCCCCAGCCCCAAAAAGGACAACCCGCTCTCGGTGAGGATGGCCCCGGCCACCCCCAGGGTCAGCGTCACCAGCACCGGGGCCATGGCGTTGGGCAGGATGTGGCGGAAGATGATACGCAGGTCGCCTGCGCCCAGGCTGCGGGCCGCGGCCACGAAGTCGCGCTCCTTGAGGGAGAGGAACTCGGCC
>JAMOVV010000055.1 GCA_027067385.1 Desulfarculaceae bacterium | reverse complement strand
GCAGGCCTTCATGCGCCCGGCCAGGCTGGTGATACGCCCGGCCACGGCCAGCACCTGGTCGGGACCCGAGGCCCCGGGCAGGCCGTAGCCCAGTTGCGAGCGCACCTCGGGCACCAGGCGGCCCAGGCCCTCGGCGGCCTCCAGGCGCTCCAGGGCCCGGCGCATCTGCTCCAGGGCCGGGCCCAACTCCAGGCGGGGGGCCAGGTCGGCCATGGCGTGCACCGGGCCGTGTCCCGCACCCAGGTCCAGGGCCCCGGCGATGGCGCGGCGCACCAGGAGCCGGGCCCGGGCCACCGCCTCGGTCAGCGGTCGGCCTTGGGCCAGCAGGGCGGCGATGGCCGAGGCCAGGGTGCAGCCGGTGCCGTGGGTGTGCTCGGTGTCGATGCGCGGCGCGCTGAAGAAGTGCTCCCGGCGGCCGTCAAAGAGCATGTCGCCGGGCTCGCCCTCCAGGTGTCCGCCCTTGATCAGGGCCGCCGCCGCGCCCATGGCCACCAGGTCGCGGGCCGCGGCGGCCATGTCCGCGCGGTCGCGCACCGGCCGGCCCAACAGTTCCCCGGCCTCGTCCAGGTTGGGGGTTACCACCGCGGCCAGGGGGATGAGCTGCCGGCGCACCGCGTCCACCGCGTCGGCGGCCAGCAGGCGGTCGCCGCCGGTGGCCACCATCACCGGGTCCACCACCACCGGCGCCGCGACCCCGGCCAACAGGCGGGCCACCAGGCCCACCAGCTCGGCCGAGTGCAGCATGCCGGTCTTTACCGCGTCCATGCCAATGTCGTCGGCCACGGCGCGGTACTGCTCCTGCACGAAATCCAAGGGGGTGGGGTGCACCCCGGTTACCCCGAGGGTGTTTTGGGCGGTGAGCGCGGTGACCACGGTGCAGGCGTGTCCGCCCAGGGCGGCCACGGCCTTGATGTCGGCCTGCAGGCCGGCCCCGCCGCCGGAGTCGGACCCGGCGATAATCAGCACCTTGGCGATGGACATCAGTCCCCCTTTGCGGGTGGCGGTGATTACAGGACGATGACGGCTGGGAGGGGGGACCCTGGGGCCTGGAGATCCGCCGTTCCCTACGCCGGCATTACCCGGTTCAGGTTCAAGGGGTTGCCCCGCCCCGAGGCGTTGGGCTCTCAGTCCTTCTATACGAAGAACACCCCCCGGCCGCTATAAAGCTAGCAATGGGCCGGGCTTTCGTCAACCGGCGGGAGGATTTATTGGGCGCGCTCCATCCGTGGGCCGGGACTGCCGGCGATGGGCGCAGCGGTGCGCCGGAGACGGGCTGTTTACGATACGGTCCACCCATATGGCAACCCGGGCACCGGGCCTTGGCGGTTGGATTGGTAGAGCGTGGTCAAATGCATCGGTGGTAGGCTGTTGACGATAACGTCCACCCATACGGGGACCCGAGCCTCGGGTTGACGCACCAAGGGGTGGTCTCTATAGTGAAGGCGATAGATAGCCGAGCCGCAAACCAAGCAAGGGGCAGAGATGTCATCCGGGCCCAGGTGGAGCAGACCTCTGGAATTGGTGGGCCAATGGGGCCTGCGGGTCCTGGTTGAGACCGGGCGGTTGGGGCTGTTGTTGTTCCAGAGCCTGGTGTGGATGTTTCGGCCGCCCTTTCGCGCCAAGCAGATATTCAAACAAATGGAGTTCGTGGGGGTCAAGTCCCTCAATGTAACCGTGCTCACCGGTTTTTTCGTGGGCGCGGTCTTTGCTTTGCAGAGCTACTACGGCTTTTCCCTGTTCGGGGCCGAGACCCTGGTGGGCTCCACCGTGGCCCTGGCCCTCACCCGCGAGTTGGGGCCGGTGGTCACCGCCTTGATGATCGCCGGCCGGGCCGGCAGCGCCATGGCCGCCGAACTGGGCACCATGCGGGTCACCGAGCAGATCGACGCCCTGTACGTGATGGCGGTGAACCCGGTGCAATACCTGGTGATGCCGCGCATCCTGGCCGGGGTGATCATGCTGCCGGTGCTGGTGATCATCGCCGACTTTGTGGGCATCGTGGCCGGGTATATCGTGGGGGTGATCCTCTTGGGGATCAACTCCGGCATATTCATAGCCAAGATCGTCGAGTACGTTGACTTCAGCGATATCAGCATGGGATTGATCAAGGCGGCTTTTTTCGGGCTGACCCTGTCCCTGGTGGGTTGCTACAAGGGCTTTTACACCGTTGGCGGGGCCGAAGGGGTGGGTCGCTCCACCACCGAGGCGGTGGTTATGTCGAGCGTGTTGATTCTTATCTCCGACTATTTCCTCACGGCGGTCATGTTTTAGGGAGTGGCGAAGAGGTGGCCGACAACATCATCGAGCTCATCGACGTGCACAAGTCCTTCAAGGACCAGCACGTGTTGCAGGGCATCAACCTCCAGGTGCCCCGGGGCCAGACCACGGTGATCATCGGCCGCTCCGGCGGGGGCAAGAGCGTCATCCTCAAGCACATGATCGGCCTGCTCAAGCCCGACAGCGGGCAGGTGGTGGTGGCCGGCCAGGACATAACCGGCATGGACGACCACCAGCTCAACCAGGTGCGCAAGCGTTTTGGCATGCTTTTCCAGGAGGCGGCCTTGTTCGACTCCATGGACTCGGGCGAGAACGTGGCCTTTCCCCTGCGGGAGCACACCAAGAAGACCCACGCCGAGATCCAGCGGATCGTGGCCGACAAGCTGCGCATGGTGGGGCTGCCCGGGGTGGAGCGCAAGCTGCCGAGCCAGCTTTCCGGCGGCATGCGCAAGCGGGTGGGGCTGGCCCGGGCCATCGCCCTGGAGCCGGAGATTATCCTGTACGACGAGCCCACCACCGGGCTGGACCCCATAATGTGTGACGCCATCAACCGGCTCATCGCCGACACCCAGGCCCGGCTGGGGGTGACCTCGGTGGTGATCAGCCACGATATCGCCGGGGCTTACCAGATCGCCCATCGTATGGCTATGCTTTACGAGGGCCGCATTATTGCCACCGGCACGCCGGATGATATAAAGAATAGTTCAGACCCGGTGGTTCAGCAGTTTATCCAGGGCAAACAAGAGGGGCCCATCGAGGGAATATAGTTAAGAGGCCGGGCCGGCGGGTATCGGCCCCGGGGAGCGCACATGGCGGGTATTTCCACGGAAGCTAAAGTCGGCGCCTTCATGCTGGCGGCTTTCGCCATCTTGGTCTTCATGACCATGCAACTGGGCGAGTTCAAGCTGGGCGGAGGGGGCGGTTACACCGTCTGGGCCGAGTTCGACGACGTGACCGGGCTCAAGCCCAACTCGCCGGTGGAGATGGCCGGCATCGTGGTGGGCACGGTGAGCGACATCCAACTGGCCGGCACCAAGGCCAGGGTGAGCATCCGCCTCAGCGACAAGGTGCAACTGCCCAGCGACAGCCGTATTATCCTGCGCACCCGGGGCATGCTGGGCGACCGTTACCTGTCGGTGGAGTCGGGTTCGGCCGCCGCGCCGCGGCTCAAGGACGGGCAGCGGGTGAGCCGGGTGGCCGCCTCGGCCGACCTGGACCAGGTGATGCGCAAGCTGGGGCCGGTGATCGAGGACGTCAAGGCCATCACCGCCGCCCTGCGGGCCTCGGTGGCCACCGAGGCCTCCAAGCGCAACCTCACCGATACCCTGGCCAATATCCGCGAGCTCACCGCCGCCCTCAAGACGGTGATAGCCGACAACCAGCGCAACCTCACGCGCATTATCAAGAACATGGAGTCCTTCACCCGGGACCTGTCCCAGGTGACCGGCAGCAACCGCCAGGACCTGACCGAGATCATCAAGAGCTTCAGGGGAGCCAGCGTGCAACTGGCGCGCTCCATGACCTCCCTGGCCCGGGTGCTGGAGAAGGTGGACAGCGGACGCGGCACGGTGGGGGCCCTGGTCAACGAGCGCCAAACCATCGACAAGATCAACGCCACCCTCACCTCGCTGCAGGAGGTGATGCGCAAGATCAACGAGGGCCGCGGCACGGTGGGGCGCCTGGTCAACGACGACACCACGGTGGAGCGCCTGGAAGAGACCCTCACCGGGCTGGCCGACTACCTGGGCCAGGCCGAGGCCTGGCGGGTCTTTGTTTCCTATCGCACCGAGTTCATGTTCGACGAGCAGAACATGCGCCACGAGCTAAACGTCCGGCTGCAGCCCAAGGCCGACAAGTTCTACCTGGTGGGCGTGGTGAGCGATCCCGTGGGCCGCCGCCGCGAGACCACCACCACCACCACCTACACCCAGGGGGGTACCTCCTGGACCCTGCAGGAAGACCAGGTCAGCTACGGCTATGACGAGCTGTTGTGGAACGTGCAGATCGGCAAACGCTACCGCGACCTGGCGGTGCGCGGCGGCCTGTTCTCCTCCACCGGCGGGGTGGCCCTGGAGTACTACCTGCTCGACGACGCCTTGCGCTTCACCACCGAGGTATTTGATTTTCGGGCCAACGAACGCCCCCGCCTGCGCGTTTTCGCGGACTACCGCTTCCTGGGCCACTTCTTCGTCACCGCCGGGGTGGACGATATCTTGAGCGAGTACGGCAACACCACCTTCTTCCTGGGCGCCGGGCTCACCTTCCACGACGACGACCTGAAGCTGTTGCTCACCAGCTCGTCACTGTCGGCCCGCTAAGCGGCCGGCGGCGGGTTCACGGTAGCCGCCAGGGCCGGCTTGCGTTAAGATTGGGGGTATGCCGGCACGGTGGCCGGTAAAGGAAGGAAAGAAAGCGAAACATGCGCAGACCCAGGTTGGTCCTGTTGCTGGCGGTGCTGGTCTTGGTGGCCGGATGCGCCACCCGGGCCTCTGACAGCTTTGTCAAGGTAAAACTCGGCATGACCAAGGCCGACCTTCGCCATACCCTCGGCGAGCCGGCCAAGGTGAAGATGGTCCGTTTCCCGGGACACACCCGCTCCTACGAAATCTGGGAATACATGATGGTGCCGGCCACCCCCACCTGAATCGCCGAGGGGGTCAGCCGGGCGCTGACCGGGGTTATCACCTTGGGGCTTTCAGAAGTGGCCTGGTCCCATGTCAACGCGGTTCCCCACTGGGTCTATTTTTTGGACGACCATATCGTCTTCACCTCTCCGGCCATAATCTGCCACCGGGCCGATGACTGCGAGTTGCGCTACCACATGGAGAAACCCGGCATGTAACAAACATTGCCCCACCGGGGTTCTGTCTATATACTCCCACCATCATGGAATATATGAATCAACCCAACCAAGACTCATCCGCCGGCGAGGAAACCTCGGGTTCCCTGGCCTCGGGCACAGCCTTTAGCGACTTTGACCTGGCTGAGCCTCTACTCAAAGGACTCAACGATTCCGGATACTTCCGCTGCACTCCCATCCAGGAGCAGGCCATCCCCCTGGGCCTGGAGGGCCTGGACGTGGCCGGCGAAGCCCAGACCGGCACCGGCAAGACCGCGGCCTTTTTGGTGCCCATTTTGCAGCACATGCTGGCCGACCCGGACCGCCGACCCGGCCTGCCCGCCGCCTTGATCATCGCCCCCACCCGCGAGCTGGCCCTGCAGATTCACGATGACGCGCGCCAGATCGGGCGACACACCGGTTTCAAGGTGCAGGCGGTTTTCGGCGGGGTGGACTACGTGAAACAGGCCAAGGCCCTGCGCCAGGGGGTGGACATCGTGGTCGGCACCCCTGGGCGGCTCATCGATTACACCAAGCAGAAGGCCCTGCTGCTGCGCGGGGTGAAATACCTGGTGATCGACGAGGCCGACCGGCTCTTTGACATGGGCTTCGTGGCCGACCTGCGCTGGATTCTGCGCCGCCTGCCTTCCTATGACCGCCGCCAGTCCATGCTGTTTTCGGCCACCTTGGGCCACCGGGTGCTGGAGCTGACCTACGAGTTCATGAACCTGCCGCGGCGGGTGGCCATCGAGCGCGAGACCCGCACGGTGGAGCAGGTGGTCCAGGAACTGTATCACGTGGGACGCGGCGAGAAGCTGCCGCTGCTGCTGGGGATACTCAAGCGCGAGCCCTGGAACCGGGTGCTGGTGTTTACCAATACCCGCGCCGGGGTGGACTGGCTGGCTTTTAAGCTCAAGGGCAACGGCCTGCCGGCCGAGGGCATCAGCGGGCGGCTGGACCAGCGCCGCCGGCTCAAGCTCATGTCGCGTTTTAAAAACGACGAGCTGAAGATACTGGTGGCTACCAACGTGGCGGCCCGCGGGCTGCATATCGACAACGTCAGCCACGTGATCAACTACGACGTGCCGGCCGACCCGGAGGACTATGTCCACCGGGTGGGGCGCACCGCCCGGGCCGGCGCGGTGGGCAAGGCCATCACCTTCTGCTGCGACTCCTACGCCACCCACCTGCCCCACGTGGAGGAGTATCTCGGCCAGAAGGTGCCGGTGGCCTGGGCCGAGGACGACATGTTCGTGCCCGACAAGGCCCCGGACTACCGCCCGCCGCGGCGCAGCGACCGGCGCGGTGGTCCCCCCCGGGGGCGCAGTGCCAGCTCCCGCAAAAAGTCCGGTGGCTCCGGCTCGCGCCGCCGGCGCCGGCCCCGCAAGCCGCGGTCGTCCAAGCCGCGCTAAGGCCCCGCGCCGGGAGCCCGCTTTATCCCCGGCGAGGGCCTGTGTTATCCTGTCCCCTATAATCAGGCGTTTATGATTTCATCCGGCAACCTTGGCCAGGAGGCATCCCGGCCGGTACCAGGGTTGCCCGGGACCGGCTGGGCCCTGCACACGGGGGGGACCTAATCCATGGCCAAGTTGATCATCGTCTCCGGCGACGCCCAGGGGCAACAATTCGATCTGGACCAAGAGGTAATGGTGGTGGGGCGGGACCCGCAGTGCCAGGTGGTGCTGGAGAGCCCGGAGGTGTCGCGCCGCCACGCCGAGCTGCGCCAGGGTCCCGAGGGCATCGTGGTCAAGGACCTGGGCTCCACCAACGGCACCCTGGTCGGCGGCCGGGAGATCGACGAGAAGCTGCTGGCCCACGGCGACGAGATCGTCTTCGGCGGGGTGAAGGTGCGGCTGCACGCGCCCTCGGCGGCCGGGGCACGGGAGCCCGCCCGCGCCGCTGGTCCGGTGCCTCCCGACGCCCGCCTGGTGGGGGCCGACGGCCGCAGCATCCGCCTGGGTAACCATTTGATCCTGGTGGGACGCGAGCCCGGCTGCGACCTGGTGATTAACCTGGAGTCGGTCTCGGCCCGCCACGCCGAGCTGCGGGCCACCCCCCAGGGGGTGCTGGTCAAGGACCTGGGCTCCACCAACGGCACCTTTGTCAACGGGCGCAAGGTAAGCGAAAAGCTGCTGGCCCACGGTGACGAGGTGGCCTTTGACGTGGTGAAGTTCCGGGTCTGGATGCCCACCGCCGACGAGGGCGCTGCCGGCCCGGACGCGGTCCCACCTGCCGGGGACGGCGCTGGGAGGACCACCGGCCGGTGGCTCGTTGTCCTGGCGGCTTTGATCATCGCCGCCGGCCTGTTGGCCTGGTGGTGGCTGCGGCCCTCGCCGGACACCGTCAAACCCCCGGTCCCGGCCCGGCCGGCAGCCGGGCCGCTTACCCTGGGCCGCCTGTGGTCGCTCACCACCGGCGGCAGCGTGCTCTCCTCGCCGGCGGTGGGCGATGTGGACGGCAACGGGGTGCTCGACGTGGTGGTGGGCTGCCAGGACGGCAAGGTCTACGCGGTCAACGGCAAGACCGGCCGCCTGCTCTGGGCGGCCCTGGCCGGCGGCCAGGTGCTCAGTTCGCCGGCCATGGCGGACCTCACCGGCGACGGGGTGCTCGACGTGGTGGTGGGCACCAACGCGGCCCGGGTGCTGGCCCTAAACGGCACCGCCCGCCCGGCCGGCACCAGCCGCAAGATATGGGAAGGCCCCTCCGGGCTGGCCCGCAACAGCGGGGTCACCTTCCGGGCCTCGCCGGCGCTGACCGGCCCGGCCGGCGGCGGGGTCGACGTGGTCATCGGGGCCTCCAACGGCCGGCTCTACCGCCTGCGCGGGGCTGGCGGCAAAAAGGCGTGGGACACCGGCGATAAGCTGGGCACCGCCGGAATCTATGCCACCGCCGTCCTGGCCGATGTCAATGGCGACGGGGTGCTCGACGCCCTGGTGGGCAGCAACAACGGCCGTTTCTACTGCGTCGACGGCGCGGCCGGCCGGGTGCTCTGGTCCTTGGCCACCGGGGGGCCGATCAAGGCCTCGGCCTGCCTGGCCGATTTTGAGCGCGACGGCAAAAAAGAGGTGATCATCGCTGGCACTGACGGTACGGTTTACGTGTGCCGCGCCGATGACGGCTGCGAGCTGTGGCGCCTGGCCACCGGCGGGGTGATCCAGGCCTCGCCGGTGGTGATCGACTACAACCGCGACGGGGTGCCCGATCCGGTGGTGGCCTTGGTCGGTGGCGAGGTGCTCTGCCTCGACGGCCGGGGCCGGGGCCGCGGCCCGGTCTGGCGCTACGCCACCGGCGCGGTGGGCGGCGTGCTCAGCAGCCCCCTGGTCTACGACTTCAATGGCGACGGGGTGCAAGACGTCCTGGTGGTGGACCGCACCCAGGCCCTGCACGTGATCAACGGAGCCAACGGCAAGAAGCTGCTGCGCCACAAGCTCACCGCCGGGTCGGTGGCCACCCCGGCCCTGGCCGATGTCAACGGCGACGGACGGCTGGAGGTGATCCTGGGCACCGTGGACAACCGGGTGGTGGCCCTGAGCTTCAACCGCACGGTGGATAAAAACCAGGTGATCAGCGGCCTCTTTCGATCCAACCTGCGCCGCACCGGCAACTAGCCGGCGGGGAGGCGGGCCGTGTAAAGCGCCGGGCGAGCAGGCCCGGCGGCACGCAACCCGGCGGCTGGGGGGCATGGTGTAGAGCGCCGCGGGGAGCAGAGGCTTGAGCACCCTATCGCCGGATGACATCCTGGGTAAATACCGCATCGTCCGGCTCCTGGGCCAGGGCGGCATGGCCGAGGTTTACCTGGCCCGGCACCGCATGCTCCGCAACCGGGTGGCCCTGAAGGTGCTGCCCAAGCAGCGGGCGGCCAACCAGGACATGGTGAGCCGTTTCCTGCGCGAGGCCCGCGCCGCCGCCCGCCTGCGCCATCCCCACATCACCCGCATCCACGACGTGGACTGCATCGACGGCGTCAACTACTTTGCCATGGACTACGTGGAGGGGCGCACCCTGGGCCGGGTGATCGCCTCGGACGCCACCTTGGACCAGGCGGCCATCGTGGAGCTGAGCCGCCAGGTGCTCTCGGCCCTGGGGGCGGCCCACGCCCAGGGTATCGTGCACCGCGACATCAAGCCGGACAACATCATCATCGATGGCCGGGGCCAGGCGGTGGTCACCGACTTCGGCATCGCCCACGCCGCCGGCCAGGACCGGATCACCACCGAGGGCTCCTTCCTGGGCACGGTGTACTACGCCAGCCCGGAGCAGGTCCAGGGCCGGCCGGTGGACGCCCGCGGTGACCTCTACGCCTGGGGCGTGGTGATGTTCGAGATGGCCACCGGCCAAGCGCCGTTTACCGGCCAGAGCACCGCGGCCGTGTTGTACCAGCACGTGCACCAGCCACCGGCCTGGCCCGACCCGCCGCCCCCTACGATATCGCCCGGCCTGCGGGCGGTAATCGATAAGGCCTTGGCCAAGGACCCGGAGGAGCGTTTCGCCTCGGCCGCCGAGATGCGAGCCGCCCTGGAGCAACTCGGCGCGGACCGCGGCCCTGCCGGGGCGGCCACCACGCAGCGCCGGCGCACTATGACCACGGCGCGGCGAGCCCGCCGCCTGCTCAAGCAGGCCCAGGCCATGGCCGAAAAGGAGCAGTGGGTCTCGGTCCAGGCCCTGGCGGAAAAGGCTCTGTCCCTGGACGGTTTCCTGGTGGAGGGACGCCAGTTATTGTCCCTGGCCGAAAAGGAGCTGGCCCGCGACGAGCGCGTGGAGCAGCTTACCGCCGAGGCCGAGGCCTGCTTGTCCCAGGAGGCTTTCCAAGAAGCGGCGACCCTCATAGAAGAACTGGCCGGCATCAGCCGGGACCGGCCGGCCGCCCTGGCCTGGCTGGCCCAGGTGCGGTCCCTGGCCGGCCAAGCTCCAGAACCGAACCTGGAGCCGGAGCCGGATTCTCCCGAGCCGGCTGCCGCGGCCGAGCCGCCGGCCCGGCGCAGGCGGTGGCCTTGGGCCCTGGCGGGCGCGGCGGCCCTGGCGGCGGTCCTGGGAGGGGTGCTGTTTTTATACGCCGGGCGCCCGGCTCCCCAGGCGGCCACTACCCGCAGCGTGGCCGCCCCGACCTCCCGGCCGCACCCCGGCCGCAGCGCCCAAGCCGTCCGCCAGGCCGAGCTGGGCCGCCGCCTGCTGCAGGAAGGCGACCTGACGGCCGCGGCCCGGGCCTTTCAGGCGGCCCGGCGCCTGGACCCGGAGTTGCCGGCCGCCCGCCGGGGACTGCTCCAGGTGGAGCGTCAACTGGAGCGCAACCGTCAGGCGCGGGCCCTGGTGGCCGCCGGAGACCAGCAGGCCCGGGCCGGAAACTTTGCACCGGCCAGCCGGCAGTGGATGCAGGCCCTGGAGCTGGACCCGCGCTGCCGGCCGGCCACCCGCAAACTGGCCAACCTGGGATGGCGCATGGCCTTGCTGCGCCGCCGGCAGGAGGATCAACGACGCCGGGAGGCCGCCCGCCGGGCCCGGCAACAAGGCGTGGAGCACCTGCGGCAACACCGCTACCAGGAGGCGGTGGACAAGCTACAGCAGTACCAGGCCGTGTTTCCGTCCGATGCCCAGGTGGAGCGCCTGCTGGCCCAGGCGCGGCGCGGCCTGGCCTCCCGGGGTGGCCGTGCCCGGCAAAAGGCGCGCACCGGCGAGGACCTGCGCATGGGCCGCCAGCACCTGCGCGCCGGACGCTTCAACCAGGCCCTGGCGCGCTTCAACGCCGTGCTGGCCGCCAGGCCCGGCGACGCCCGGGCCAAGCGCCTGGCGGCCGAGGCCCGGCGGCGCAAGCAGGCCGCCACCAGCGGCGAGCTGCGCGTCGGGTGCCTGCCCCCGGCCGACCTGTGGCTGGACGGGCGCTACCTGGGGCGCACCCCCCAGTGGCCCACCGGCATCGCACCCGGTCGCCACCAGGTGCGGGTGAGCGCCTTTGGGGCCGTGGCCCAAAAAACCGTGGTGGTGCCCAAGGGCCGCACCGCCGAGGCGGTGTTTCAGCTCACCGGCGGCAAGCTCACCGTGGTGACCAAGCCGTGGGCCAAGGTGTACCTGGACGGCCGCCATCTCGGCTTTGCCCCGGGGGCCTGGGAAGACCTGCGGGTGGGGGCCTACACCCTGGAGATCCGGCGAAAGGGATTTCGTACCGAGAAGATCGACCTGGTGATTCGTTACGGACCGCCCGGGACCAGGGTGGAGAGGGTGCTGAGAAAACCATGACGGGAGTGGGACGGACATGAGGCGGCGGTGGCCGGTGATGCTGGGGGTGGTGTTGACCTGGCTGGCGGTGGTCCCGGCCGGCCCGGCGGCGGCTGAGACCGGTGCGGCGCTCCTGCGACGCGGCGTGGAGCAGTACCAACTGGCCGGCTTCCAGGAAGCATCCCGCAGCCTGCTGGC